>CAJQQG010000008.1 GCA_905480425.1 uncultured Flavobacteriaceae bacterium
ATAGCAGTAGGGCTCACCTCTTCCCATTCCGAACAGAGAAGTTAAGCCTATTAGCGCAGATGGTACTGCCATCCGGTGGGAGAGTATGTCGCCGCCTTCCTCGAAGACCCATTCACAATCGTGAGTGGGTCTTTTTTTTGCCTAAAAGTTTGCTTTTTAAACTATAGATATAGCCAATCTGTAAAAAACATATATTGTTTTACTATATAAAATAAGAGATTAAAAAAGCAAGAAGTATACTGAAAAGCTTTCTGATATTAAAAGCGTGTCCTTGATTACTTTCAAATAATATAGTTGTAGCTATATGCAGTAGCATTCCTATTACTATAGCCGTAATTTGAGTCTGATAATTCTGTAAAGCATCATTATATTCTAATGTAATACTGCCGAAAGGACTCATGATAGCAAAAATAAAAAGAGCTGTTATTTTTAAAATTTTCGAGCTTTTAGTATCCCAAATCATATAAAACAGTACCATTCCTATTGGAATTTTATGAATAAAAATCCCCCATACTAATGAAGATTCGTGTCCGAGTGGCAAACCTTCAATGAATGCATGCAGGCATAAACTTAGAAATAATACCCATGGTAAGTATTCATTTGACTTTATGTGACTATGACCATGTTCAGTTCCTTGTGATAAATATTCTAAAAGTATTTGTAATATGATTCCACTAACAATCCATAGTCCTGGTTTGTTATTAACCTTAGAAAATACTTCAGGCATTAAATGAAAAATTGTAACACCAAGAAGGAATGCTCCACTAAACGAAAGGATAAGTTTGAGTCCGTTTGATGATTTATCACGTATTTTATATCCAATACCCATACCTAAGACAGCACCAAGAAAGGGTAAAATATTATTCAAAGAATTAAAAATACTCATGTGTTAATGCATCTATATTAATGGTCAATAAAATTAAAGTATTTTTGAAGGCTAATACTGCTCATGGAACAAAATTTTAAAATGATAGCCAAAACTTTTTTTGGCTTTGAAGAATTACTTGAAAAAGAATTAAAGCAACTTGGAGCTCAAGAGGTAGAAAAGGGAAATAGAATGGTCTCTTTTGTTGGTGATAAAGGGTTTATGTATAAAGCAAATCTTTGCTTAAGAACAGCCTTAAAAGTATTAAAACCTATACATACCGCAACTGTTAAAGATGATCAAGCACTTTATCAATTGTTTTATGACTTTCCTTGGGGAGATTTTCTAAACGTTGATTCAAAATTTGTAATTGATAGTGTAGTTTTTGGTGAGAATTTTAACCATTCACAATATGCGTCTCAGAAGGCTAAAGATGGTTTAGTTGATCAGTTTAGGGATAAATATAATGCTCGCCCAAGTGTAGATTTAAATAGACCCGACCTCCGAATAAACTTACATATTTATATGGATCAATGTACTATTTCATTAGACAGCTCTGGGGCATCACTTCATCATCGAGGATATCGCATTGCAACGAATATTGCTCCTTTAAACGAAGTACTTGCAGCAGGATTAATTCAGCTTTCTGGATGGAAAGGGAATACTGATTTCTTAGATCCTTTATGTGGAAGTGGCACCATTTTAATTGAAGCTGCTCTTTTCGCTTGTAATATTCCAGCTAATATTAATCGTAAGCTTTTTGCTTTTGAAAAATGGAGTGATTGGGATTCAGAGTTGTTTGAAACCATAAAAAATAGTCAGCTCAAAAAAATCATAAATCCAAATATTCAAATTAAAGGATCTGATAAAGCTCCTTCTGCAATTGAAAAATCAATTCAGAACATTGAAAATGCAAATTTGAGTGATTTTATTAAAGTTGAAAAAAAAGATTTTTTTCAAGTTGAAAAGGATACCGTTGGACCATTACATTTACTAACAAATCCTCCTTATGGAGAACGTTTAGAGGGAGATATGAATGTTCTTTATCAAGGGATAGGGGACTCATTTAAACAGAGTTTTCCAAACACACATGCTTGGATTATTAGCTCTAATATGGAAGCCATTAAACATGTAGGCTTGAGGCCTAGCAGGAAAATTAAATTATTTAATGGAAAGTTAGAGTCTAGATTGCTTTATTATCCAATCTATGAAGGGACTAAAAGGCTGCATAAATTAAAAGAAGAGTAATTTATTTTTTTTTAAAAGAAAGCGGAATTTTATACGTTAGTGTATAATTAAATCCTGCACCAAATTTATTTTCATCTGTTTTTTGATTAAAACCAGGTATGTATATATTATCAAAGTTTTCAGGTACCGTATCGTTAATCAATCTATTTAATCTAATACTTAATCCTAAATAGATGTTTTTAAGAAGTTGAACTTTAAATCCAGCTACAAATTCAAGCCATTGAGCATTTAGATCATCACGTTTACCGGTTGCAAAACCATTAGTTATTTCATTCGCTGAATTTGGCCAAAAAGGAGTTCGATCTAATAGAGTATACTTATTTAAAACATGAAGATAGTTACTAGTAGCAAATCGAAGCCCTAAATGTACTTGGTTGTTTAAGCCCGCTAAATTCTCATACATATTATAGTCAAAGCCAAGTTTGTAATAAGAACCGTCTGTCGTGAAATTAACTTGTTCCGACTGTTTTGTGGTTTCTTCTCTTCCAATTTCAACAGCAAGATAAAATTCTTTACTAATTTTAAAATCTCCAACTAACTCAAGACCACTATAATCATTTGAAAATTGTGTCAAACTAATTCGGTAAAGATCCAATCCAAAACGTAAACTAAGTGCTGCTTTTTTACTGGGGCTCATGCTGTTTTTCAAGACCTCTTTCTTAGAGCTTGATTCCTGATGTTCTTCCTGTGCTAGTATAGGAAACCCATACCCAAGAATACTAATGTAAAATACCCAAATGCGCAGCTTTTTCATCTGATACAGTGTCTTTTAATATGATAAATCCTTTAATCCAATTATTTCCTGAATTCAAAATGATTGCTGAGGGAGGTTCTAATATAAAGTTAGCGCGATAGCCACAGGCTCTATTGATGAATTTATCAATACGATCATAATTAATTTGTAGAGTATCAATATTTTCATTTTCGCTCCCTGAATTTTGAATAAACTCAAATTGTGTTACTTTCTCTTGAAGATTTAGAGGAAGAGCTAAAGAATCATCACCGCTTTTTTGAATTTCTTTATCATTACCAATAGGTTTAATAATAAATCCAAGGGGAGATTTTCTTATTTCAGGATTTTGATGATCTAGAAGCAGTATTACTAAATCAGGGGACTCTTCCACACTTGAAATACAGATATCATCTTTTTCACAGGTAAAAAAGAAACATCCAAAAATTAAAGTAAAAAATAATTTTATATTGAAGTTACTCATTGATTTCATTACGCTGTAAAAGTACAACATTTTCTACATGGTGAGTTTGTGGAAACATATCTACTGCCTGACTTTTAAGAACACTATAGTCGTTTTTCATTAATTCTAAGTCTCTTGCTTGTGTAGCACTATTACAGCTTATATACACAATTTTTTCTGGTCCTAATTTTAGTAATTGCTTGATAACATCTGTATGCATACCATTTCTTGGAGGGTCAGTAATCACGACATCTGCCTTACCATGTCGCTCAACGAATTCATCATTAAAGCAATCTTTCATATCACCTACTTCAAAAGAAGTGTTTTCTATTTTATTAAAGATGGCATTCTCTATTGCAGCATCAATAGCTTCTGGAACTGATTCAACTCCAACTACTTTAGCACAAGAATTTGCAATAGAAAGAGCAATTGTTCCAGTTCCCGTATACAAGTCATAGACCGTTTCGGATCCTTTTAAGTTTGCAAATTTCATTCCAATAGCATAAAGTGTCTCTGCTTGTTTTGGGTTCGTTTGGTAAAATGACTTAGCTGTAATCTTAAACTGTAATTTCCCAAGATGTTCTGTTATATAATTTTGTCCATAAAAACAAAAAATGTTTTGATCATAAAGGCTATCATTTCCTTTATTATTTATGCAATAAAGGAGTGAGGTGATTGATGGGAAACGTTCTTTCAAGAAGCTTAAGAGGTGTGTTCTTTTTTCTTTTTGTTCTTTATAAAACTGGAGTAAAACCATTAGCTCTCCTCCAAGGGTATTCCGAATCATTAAAGTGCGTAAAAAACCTTTTTGTGCACGTGGATCATAGAACTCAAGCTTATGTTCAATGGCAAAAGTTCTAACGGCGTTTCTAATTTCATTTGAAGGATCTGCTTGAAGATGACACTTATTAATATCAACAACTTTATCCCACATATTAGGTTTATGAAATCCTAATCCGTTCCTTTCAATTTCATTTTCACTAGAAATTTCCTCTGAAGTTAGCCAACGTTTATTTGAAAAAGAAAACTCCATCTTATTTCGATAATAGTAAGGATTTTCAACCCCAAGAATTGGGAGGACCTCTTTAATATCAAGTTTTCCTATATTTTTTAAATTATGAAGCACACCTTTTTCTTTAAAAGAAAGTTGAGCTTCATAGTCTAGATGTTGCCATTTACAGCCTCCACAAACACCAAAATGTTCACAAGGTGGGGTGACTCTGTATTTAGAAGTCTTAACCCATTTTAGCGGTTCTGCTTCAAAATATCCTCTTCTTTTTTTATAAACCCTTACGTCCACAACATCATCAGGAACTACATTTTTTATAAAAAAAACAGCCCCTTCTTCATTTTTTGCAACACCCATGCCTTTTGCATTGATGTCATGTATTTTTAATCCGGTTTCAGTCCGATCAATTTTTTTTCTTGACATTTTACAAATGTAACGGGCTTCATAAAATAAATCGTTATTTACGCTAGGTTTTTGGAATAGATATTGATTACTTTTGAATCATAAGCTACTTCAGAAAAGTAATTAAATTAATTTTAGATGGAAACAATCATAAACGCTAATCATTTTATAGAGCTTGAGCAAAGACATGGTGCGCATGATTATCATCCATTACCTGTTGTCTTAGAGCGTGGTGAAGGTGTTTATTTATGGGATGTTGAAGGAAAAAAATATTTTGATTTTCTTTCTGCATATTCTGCAGTCAATCAAGGACATTGTCATCCTAGAATAGTAAATGCATTACAAAAACAAGCTCAAGTTTTAACGTTAACTTCTCGTGCTTTTCACAATAATAAGTTGGGAAAGTACATGGAATATGTTACCAAATACTTTGATTTTGAAAGATTGCTTCCATCTAACACCGGTGCTGAAGCTGTAGAAGCTTCAATAAAAATCACTCGTAAGTGGGGGTATACTGTCAAAAACATTCCTTCCGATAAAGCAGAAATTATTGTGTGTTCTCAGAATTTTCATGGACGTACTTCTACTATTATTTCTTTTTCAAGTGATTCAGAGTCCAAAGTTAATTTTGGTCCACATGCTTCAGGATTTATCACGATTCCTTATAATGATTTAGAAGCTCTAGAGGCTATTTTAGAAACGCACCCAAATATTGCTGGATTTCTGGTTGAACCAATTCAAGGTGAGGCTGGTGTATATACTCCAGATGAAAATTTTATTAGTAAAGCACGTTCATTATGTTCTGAATATAATGTACTTCTTATAGCAGATGAAATACAAACAGGAATAGGTCGAACAGGTTCTTTATTGGCTGTCTGTGGAAATTGTTCATGTGCTGGTAATTGTGAACGTCAAGAAAATTCATACACACGACCAGATATATTGATATTAGGTAAAGCAATTAGCGGTGGTACTTATCCAGTTTCAGCTGTTTTATGTGACAGTTCTATTATGGATGTTATCCAGCCAGGACAACACGGAAGTACTTTTGGAGGAAATCCAATGGCGTGTAGTGTAGCTATGGAAGCCCTAGAAGTTATTCGTGATGAAAAATTAACTCAAAATGCACGTCATTTGGGAGAGCTTTTTAGAACTGCTATGCAAGAGTATATAGAAACAAGTACTATTGTATTAAAAGTTCGTGGTAAAGGTTTACTAAATGCAATTGTTATTAATGATACAGAAACAAGTAACACTGCTTGGAATATTTGCATGCAATTGAAAGAGAATGGTTTGTTGGCTAAGCCAACTCACGGAAATATTATCCGTTTTGCTCCTCCTTTGGTTATTTCTGAAGACCAACTTTATGAGTGTGTTGAAATTATCACAAAAACACTCAAAGCTTTCGAAAAATAATAATCCTTAAAGACTATTAAAATGAATGTGTATTTTGATAACGCTGCAACCACGCCTATTAGAACAGAAGTGATTCAAGTAATTTCTTCTGTTATGGAAAATTGTTTTGGAAATCCATCTTCAGTTCATGCTTATGGAAGAACAGCTAAAACAAATCTTGAAACTTCCAGAAAAGGAATTGCTGCTGCATTAAATGCTGCTCCTCAAGAAATCATCTTTACTTCTGGTGGAACAGAGTCTGATAATATGATATTGCATAGTGCAGTTAAAGATTTAGGAGTTAAGACGATCATTTCATCTTCTATTGAACATCACGCTATACTTCATGCAATGGATGCTTTGAAACTATTACATGGTATAGAAGTGTTATTTGTAAATCTTTTGGATGATGGTTCAATAGATTTAAAAAATCTTGCTTTTTTATTACAAAAAGATAATTCTAAAAAATTAGTTTCCTTAATGCATGTTAATAATGAAATAGGAAATATATTGGATTTAAAAAAAGTAGGGAAGTTATGTCACGCCAATGACGCATTATTTCACACCGATGCTGTTCAAGGAGTTGGACATTATGTGTTTGATATGAAAGAACTTCCTATTGATTTTTTATCTGCAGCTGCACATAAATTCCATGGACCTAAAGGAGTTGGATTTTCTTTTATACGAAAAAATTCTGGGCTTCAACCATCCATTTATGGAGGATCACAAGAACGAGGACTTCGTGCTGGAACAGAATCAGTTCACAATATTGTTGGAATGTTTAAAGCGCTTGAAATAGCTTACGCTAATTTAGCCTTTGAAAAAAAGAAGATATTAGGAATAAAAAAATATTTTATTAAAGAATTAAGTAAGCTTTTCCCAAATATAGTTTTTAATGGACTTTCAGGTTCTGACAACGGAAGTACTTTTACACTTGTAAATGTGTCTTTCCCTATTTCTAAAGAAAAAGCATCATTATTAGATTTTCATCTTGACTTAAAAGGAATTGCCTGTTCTAAGGGAAGTGCATGTCAGTCAGGAACTGGATCAGGCTCACATGTTTTAAATGCTATTCAACGTGCACCCATAAACAATTGGCCCTCTTTACGATTTTCATTCTCCATTTATAATTCCAAAAAAGAAGTAGATTACCTGATTGAGGTTTTTAAAGAGTTTAAAAATTAATTAGATCTAATAAATTCGTTATTTTTTTCTGTAAAACTCAATGGAATACTCAGTCTTATTTCCAACAAGATCTTCGGCTTCAATCGTTAATTGGTGTAATGCTTTATCAGAAGTAAGGTCGTTAAGATCATAGATTAATGTTTTGTTTTTTGGTTCGTATTCTAATAGAATCCATTCACCGTCCAGTTCACCTCGATATGATTTTATTCCTGTAAAATCATCATCAATTTTAAGTTTAAGAAAATTATAATTTGTGAGCCATTGCTTGTTTTTGAAATTAACAGGCACAATTTTTGGAGCTACACTATCTCTTAAAATCATGAAGCTTCCAAGGGTTTTCGAAGATCCTTCCAAAACCCCATTTTTAATTTTATTACTTAAAAATCGAAATTTTCCTTTTGAGTCTAATTTAGCAATAAAAGACTGAGCACTTTTCAAACTGTCCATTTTAGGTATACTAAAACTTACTTCAAATGACTTTTTGAGTGGGATAATATCTTTACCAACTTTTAAGGTATCTCCAACTTGTTCTGAATAAACAGATACTTCTTTGTAAAAAGCTTCTTTTGGGAAATAAACACTACTTGATTTAAATTCATAGGAGTAGTCCATAATAGGATTCATTAAGCTTATGGATTTTTTTTTAGGTAACAAAAGTTTTGACACACCTAATATATAACTCTCTACATAACTTGTATTCCCTTTAAAATCACTTATTTTTAATATTAGTTGGTATGAGTTGTTGGGTTTAATGTTTAATTCTCCATTCTGTTTTTTAGAATCAACAAAACTAAAATCAGAATCTTCTATATTAGCAAAACGTTGAATTCTTCTTTTATCTTTTTTGAGTGTTTCATAATCAATCATTAAATTAATTTTATCCGAATCATTAAATGATATTGTATCCATGGTAAAAGAAAATTTCTCTTTACCATTTAAAAGAACGGATGCTTTGTAAATTCCGTTTTTATTAAAAGAAAAATCTTGTCTATCAAATAGACTTAATCCAACATGAATAGAACCTTCGGTGTTAATGGTTGGAGTTGAATAAACACTATCGTTTTTACGAATAAGAGAATATTCTTTTTTTATGTAGTCATTTTCATTTGATGTAAATAAATAGAAATTTTTAATTTGAGGTCGCTGTGTATCTTCAATTTTAAAAGGAAACAACATCGGATTAATAGGACTTTGATCTTTAGAGTTTCGTATTTCAAAATGAAGGTGAGGTCCATTAGATCCACCTGTATTTCCTGAATACCCAATTATTTCACCTTGATCAATATTTAATTTATTCCCTTTTGGAAAAATTTGAATTGTATATGTTTCTTTAAGGTATTGTTGCTCTTTAACATAAGCCTCTATTCTAGGCGAAAATTTTTTAAGATGTCCATAAACAGAAGTAGTTCCATCAAGGTGCTCTATGTAAAGCGCTTTTCCATAGCCACTGGTGCTTACACGAATACGATTTATTTTGCCAGACTTAACGCTTCCTATTTTAACACCCTCACGACCTTGAGTTCTAATATCAATTCCAGCATGAAAATGATTACCCCTTAATTCTCCAAAAGTTCCTGAAAGTCTAAGCGGGATGTCAAGAGGGACAACAAAATTATTTTTTTCCTGACTTACTAATATTTTAGAAATTAACAGGATAATTAAAAAACGTTTTAAAATCAAAGGAAATAACTCTTTAAAGATTATGATGATTGATATGCAATATAAAAAATCAAATATTTACAAGCTATTTTAATTAAATAAAAAAAGTATAATGAGTAGGTTTATTAAATTATTTAAAACGATGTTAGCTTCTGGTTTGAATTCAAAAAGATTGAATAACTTTGTTTAGGTGAATTATTATATTAATAAAAATGCAAGAAAATAAATCAGAGATTATAATTTTAGAAGAAAAAATTATTGGGCTACTCAATAAACTAAAAGGGAATCACTTAGATTTACTTAAACTTAAGGAACAAAACGATATTTTAGAATTTAAATTTAAAGAGATTAATCAAAAATATGCTATTCTTGAGAGTGAAAACAAGTCATTGAAAATTGCAAATAATTTACTTGGCAGTAATGAAGGAAATCAAGAAACAAAAAGTAAGATAAATAGTTTAATAAAAGAAGTTGATTTTTGCATTCAACAAGTTTCAGAAATGAATTGAGAATTATGAGTGATTTATTAAAAATAAAGATAACAATCGCAAATAGGGTTTATCCTCTTTCGGTTGCTCCTGAACAGGAAGCCTCCCTAAGAGCCTCTGCAAAAAAAATTGAAACTACCATACAACAACTTGAAAAGAATTATGCTGTTAGAGATAAGCAAGATGTCCTTGCTATGTGTGCCCTTCAATTTGCAGCTCAATCTGAACAATCAAAAGGAAATACAAGTTCTATCAAAGATGAATCGAAAGAGAAGGTAAAAGAACTCATTGATATGATTGAGGTCCATATGGCGGCATATTAAGTTTTAATAAAATTATAACACTACCTGTATTAGTATTTTTTTGATAAACTCAACGAGCTTTTAATTCAGAAAGGCGAGTTTCTATTGCTAAAGCATGCTGCCTTGAGCAGATCCTTGAACAGTGGAGTAGCCTTAAACGTGATTTTTAGGAGTTTATACAAAAGGCACGCTAATACAGGTTTTTTAAAAAGAAGCAATAATTGAATAAAGTAATCCTGCTATACTTCCCCCTATGAAAGGGCCTACTATTGGCACCCAAGCATAAGACCAATCTGCATTTTTATTTTTTCTAGGAAGCATTTGATATACTAAACGTGGACCAAAGTCACGTGCAGGATTAATCGCATAGCCAGTAGTTCCACCAAGTGCAATTCCAATTACCCAAACCACAATTCCAATGGGTAATGCATCAAGGGCACCTAAGCCAAAATTTTCTACTTCTGTCCCTGCAATTTCTATATTAGGACTTACAATAAATAGTGCTCCAAATACCAATAAGAATGTTCCAATACCTTCACTAAATAAATTATTTTTTATATTTCTAATGGCAGGCCCAGTACAAAATGTACTTCTAACGACATCTTCGTCTTTGGTAGCTTTATAGTGATCAATGTAGGTTAAATAAGCAAGCCAACTTCCTAGCATTGCTCCTAATAATTGTGCACCAAAGTACATCGGAACTAAAGACCAAGAAAATTTTCCGGCCATTGCTAATCCAACTGTAACAGCAGGGTTTAAATGGGCACCACTTGATTGTGCACTTATAAAAACACCTACGAATACTGCAAATCCCCATGCACTAGTGATTAATATCCAGGGATTCTGTGCTTCAGCTATTGTTTTCTTTAATTTTACATTTGCTACAACTCCTGCTCCAAGAAGGAGTAAGATAGTAGTCCCTATAAATTCAGCAATGAATGGATGCATAATCATAATTGATACGTTTTTATTAATTCATTAAATTGTTTTACTTGTTTTTCTTCCCAAGTCTTTTCAAAACCGAGTGTTTTAGACATTATTTCAGCAACTTTAGGTGCTATAATTCCAGTTTCTTTGGCGTCAAGAAATAAACAACGAGTCCTTCGAGCTAAAACATCCTCTAAGTTAAGCGCCATTTCTTGTTGGATGGCCCATATAATTTGATTTTCTGAAATAAAAAAATTTTTTGATAATGACGTGCCTGCTTTTTCAGGATTAATGGCTTTAATCTTGAGAGCTTCTGTTCCATAAAAGTACAGAGGGTCTGTCCATTTTGATTTGTGATCATGTCCAAAAATGGGCAGGTGTTCCGTATTACACTTTCTTTCAGGTAATCCACCAACTGCTTGTGCTTTATTTAAAGTATCTTCAGCAATTTTCCTGTAAGTTGTCCATTTACCACCCAAGATACTTACTAGTCCACTATTACTAATGTTTATTTTATGGCTTCTTGAAATTTCTTTTGTTTTTTCTGAATCTCCTTTTGAAGCAGCTAAAGGTCTAAGTCCAGTAAAGACACTTTTTACATCTTTTCTAGTTGGTTTTTTTGTCATATATACTCCAGCATTTTCAAGAATAAAATCAATTTCACTTTCCATAGCAATAGGTTCATCTAAAGCTAATTTTACAGGGGTATCTGTTGTTCCTAAAACAACATAACCATTCCATGGGACAGCAAAAAGAACACGTCCATCTGAAGTGTGGGGAACCATAATTGCATGTGGACCGTCTAAAAATGTTTTATCAATAACTAAATGAACTCCTTGGGAAGGACGTATCTTAGGTTTTGATTCAGGAAAATCTAGAGCAACTATTTCATCAGAGAAAACTCCGGTTGCATTTATAACTACTTTTCCCTTAATTTCTTTTTCTAAATCACCACATTCATCTCTGATTGTCACTCCTGTTATCAGGTTATTTTCTTTATTAATTCCTATTACATTAATATAATTTAGGAGGCAAGCTCCTTCTTGTGATGCAGTTAGTGCTAGGCTTATGGCCATTCTGGCATCATCAAACTGGCCGTCTTGGTAAATTACTCCACCTTTTAAACCCTTTTTATTAACATTGGGTATTAATGAAATTGTTTCTTTTCGATCTAAAATTGTAGAGGGACCTAAACCTAATTTTCCTGACATCATATCATAAATTTTTAATCCTAAGCCATAAAATGGACTGGTCCACCAATCATATGAAGGAATTACAAAACTCATGTCGTGAACTAAATGCGGTGCATTTTTTCTCATAATACCACGTTCTTTTAAAGCTTCTATAACAAGCGAAACATCTCCATTTTGAAGGTATCTAACCCCGCCATGAACTAATTTTGTACTTCGTGATGAAGTACCTTTGGCAAAATCATTTTTTTCTAAGAGTAGCGTTTTGAATCCCCGATTTGCTGCATCAACTGCTACTCCTAAGCCCGATGCTCCTCCGCCAATAATAATTACATCCCATTGTATAGTTTCATCAAGTCGTTTTAGGTTAATAGTTCTATTCATTCTTATTAGTATTGGTGACTTGAACAATCCTTTTTTGCCATGATTCAATAATTTTTTGATTTTCTATTTCTTGAACGGGATTAAATTTCTTATCAATTTTCCAAATACTAGCAAGACTTTCTAATGAGGGCCAATAACCACTAGCTAATCCTGCAAAAAAAGCAGCTCCCAATGCGGTTGTTTCAGTTGTTTTAGGTCGAATAACCTTAGTTTGAAGAAGGTTCGATTGGATTTGCATTAAGAGGTCGTTTGTACTTCCGCCTCCATCTACCTTTAAACTTTCAAAGGTAGTGTTGGCATCTTTTTGCATTTCTATTATAATCTCCCTTGTTCGCATTGCGATAGCTTCAAGTGCAGCTCTTGCTATATGTCCTTTTTGCGTACCTCTGGTAATTCCTAATATAGTACCAGTGGCATGTGGATCCCAGTAAGGCGCACCAAGTCCAGAAAGTGCAGGAATAAAAGTAACACCTCCGTTATTTTCAACAGTTTTAGCCAATACTTCTATTTCAGGGGCAGAGGAGATAATACCCATTTGATCTCTTAGCCATTGGACTACTGCTCCTGCAATAAATACACTTCCTTCTAGTGCATAGGTCACTTTTCCGTTTAGTTGATACCCAATTGTGGTGAGCATTTTATTTTTAGATTGAACAGGTTTTTCTCCTGTGTTCATTATACAAAAACATCCTGTTCCGTAGGTGTTTTTCACATCACCAGGATTGATACACATTTGACCAAATAAAGCTGCTTGTTGATCCCCAGCAATTCCAGAAATTAATATTTCATGTCCAAAAAGATTAAAAGAAGTTACCCCTACTTTTTCTGAGGAAGAAACTACTTCGGGAAGAAGTGCTGCTGGAATATCCAGAATGTCAAGTAATTCTTTATCCCATTTTAAGGTATGAATATTAAATAAAAGGGTTCTGCTAGCATTGGTAACATCTGTTACGTGTACTTTTCCATTGGTTAAATTCCAAATTAACCAACTATCTATAGTTCCGAAAGCTAGCTCTCCATTTAAAGCTTGTTTTTTTAGTACAGGATCTTGATCTAAAATCCATTTTATTTTTGTTCCAGAAAAATAGGCATCTAATAAAAGTCCAGTTTTTTCATAAAAAACAGAAGCTTTTCCTGATTTTTTTAATTCATCACAAATAAAAGCAGTTCTTCTGTCTTGCCACACAATTGCTTTATGAACAGGTTTTCCAGTGTAGCGGTTCCAAAGAACTGTGGTTTCTCTTTGGTTAGTTATCCCTATTGCATGAATTTGGGAGGCTTTAGTATCGGTTTTTTCTAGTACTTCTCTTATGGCCAATAATTGAGTATCCCATATTTCTAGGGCATCGTGTTCAACCCAACTTTCTTTTGGAAAATGTTGTGTAAATTCATGTTGTGATGTTCCAATAGTGGTGCCATTTCGGTCAAATATAATTGCTCTAGAACTAGTCGTACCAGCATCTACAGCTAAAATAAAATCTTTCATATTTTATGTTATTTTTTGCTCTATTTAAAAAGCAACATTTTACTAGGATTATGTTTTATGACAATAAATTACCTTCTTCATCCCATTCAGCCATATCATTGCGTTTAGATTGGTCAACAAATTTCGGCATCCATGAAGCATCATAAGACATTCCGTGATCTTTCAAAACATCTTCCGGCACACCATCCCAAACATTTGGTTGATTTCCTTTATATCCTAATTCTTTAATCCCAACTGCAGAAGTAAAATAACCAGTCATGACTAAATTTCTCATTAAGGAAAAGAATTTAACTTCTTGTTTTTGCTCTCCTTTTGACTCAGGATAGGCTATTTGATCTAAAATCTCATGTTGCTGGTCTTCGGTAATATTTATAAAATCATTATCAAAATGTCTATTAGCATGATTATCAAGCCACATAATCCCACCTCTTATTGGTGTTTGAAGTCCAGGAAAATCTTTAGCCATAAACTCTATAAATTTAGGCACGCCAGCATCTTCAATTGTCCCATCAGTAGTTGGAGGTAAAATTAAACTTGCGAGTCGAGTGATTACATTTATTTCGGTATTTTCAAAATATTGGGTAGCAAGTAATTTTTCATCTCTCGCGGCTTCCTCTGGAGTTCGTCCATATTGATATTCCCATATTTTTTCATTAATTGTTTCTTCAGATGCTGATATACAACTTTCAAGGGCCAATCCTCCCGCCATGCTTCCTAAAAAAAGGGAACGTATACTATCTCTTCTATTCATGACTATATATTTTGTTTTTTTAATTCTTCAATAATAAATTCTGAGGTTCTCCACGAAAGTGCCATAATTGTCCAAGTTGGATTTTTATCTGCTTGTGAAACAAACGGTCCAGCATCAACAACAAAGACATTATCAACATCGTGAAGTTGTTCAAATTCATTTACAACTGATGTTTTAGGATTACTCCCCATTCTTGTAGTACCCACCTCATGTATTATCCTACCTGGATTAAGTAAACCATAATCTTTATCAGCTCCAGGCTTATCTCCTAACACAACTCCTCCCATGTTATGAATTATTTCTTCAAATGTTTCATGCATGTGACGAGCCTGCTTTCTTTCGTGGTCAGACCAACTATAGTTGAACCTTAACACTGGAATTCCAAATTCATCCACAGTTGTAGGATCAATTTCACAATAGTTATTGACACTAGCAATAGATTCTCCACGTCCTGACATTCCCATGACAGAACCATAGAATTTTTTCACATCTTCACGTAATCCATTTCCGTAGCCACCAACTTTAAGACCAAGATGTTTATTTAAGCTATTTGGATCAAATCCGGTCCCATAACTTGGCATACCTAAACCACCCCATACCTCAATATGGTAACCTCTAGGAAAGTCTAATTTTTTATTATCAAGCCACCACGGTGAATATAAGTGCATTCCTCCAACTCCATCTTCGTTATAGCGTTTTCTATTCATCATTTCTGGAACAAATGCCATGCGATCACTTCCTGTAGAATCATGTACATATTTTCCTACCATATTACTGCTATTACCAAGACCGTTTGGATGCTGGGGACTTTTTGAGTTAAGTAAAATTCTTGCAGTACTGCAGGCAGAAGCTGCTAATACAACCACTTTTCCTGTGATACGGTATTCTTTTCGGTCCTCCTTATTAATATATAATACACCTGTAGCTTTTCCTTCATCATTCACGGTTACTTCACGCACCATACTATTTACATAAAGATCAACTTGTCCACCAGATTTTTGAGCAGGAAAAATCAAACAAGAGCCTGCAGAAAAGTCACCATATACAGAACAAGATCTACTACACTGGTTACAATAAAAACAAATACCACGTTCATTGTTAATCCTTTTGGTTAAAATAGAAAGTCTTGAAGGCATTACTTTAACTCCAGATTTTTCAGCACCTTTTTTGTAATATAATTCGTGTAGTCTTGGTTTGGGAGCAGGTAAGAAAAAACCATCGGGTTCATTATACATTCCCTCTTTACTTCCGAAAACACCAATAAGTTTATCTACTTTATCGTAATAAGGTTTTACATCCTCATAGCTAATTGGCCAGTTTTCTCCCAAACCATCCCTATCTTTCCCTTTAAAGTCTCGAGGGCCAAAGCGTAAAGAGATACGCCCCCAGTGATTTGTTCTTCCACCTAGCATACGTGATCGAAACCAATCAAACTGTGAATCACCTACTTGATTATAAGGTTCTCCTTCAATTTCCCAACCGCCATAGGCCATGTCAAATTCTCCAAAAGCACGTGTAGTTCCAGCCCCTCTTCTTGGTGATTCATGTGGCCATTTAAGCTGAGTTTGTTGTGCTGGATTTGCTGGATCAAAGTAGGGACCAGCTTCAATTACTGCTACTTTTAAACCAGCTTCAGATAATATTTTAGTCGCCATTCCACCTCCTGCTCCAGAGCCAACAATAACTACATCGTATTTTTTTTCATTTTCAATTATTTCCATTTATTTTGGAATTAAAACATTGCTTTTGAAGTAATGTTATGATTTGTTTTATTTTTATACTTGGTAAAGGAAAATCCTTTATGGATACTATAGGCTCCTGTGTCACCTTTTTTATTTGTTGCTAAATACGCTACTTGAAAATCAGGTTTACCGTTTTGTTTTTCAACAATTCTTCCTACGGCTTCCTCACAGGCTTCTTGTGGTGTTCTGCCTTGTCTCATAAGTTCTACTATAAGAAAACTTCCTACTGTTTTTATAACTTCTTCGCCAAGACCAGTTGCAACTGCTCCTCCTATGTTGTTATCTATGAATAGACCTGAACCAATAATAGGGGAGTCTCCAACGCGACCTTTCATTTTATAAGCAAGACCACTAGTTGTACAGACACCCGATAGCAAACCTTCCTGATCACAGCAAAGCATTCCAATGGTATCATGATTTTCTATATTAATTTCAGGGCGATAGTTTCCATTTTCTAACCATTTTCTCCAAGCTTTTTCTCCTTCATCACTCAATAAGTTTTCAGGAAGATATCCTTGACTGATAGCAAAAGTTCGAGCACCTACACCCGCTAATATAACATGTGGTGTTTTTTCCATAACCTCTTTGGCTAGTGAAGCAACATGAGTGATATCTTCAACAGCAAGAACGGATCCACAGTCACCTTTATGATTCATTACACAAGCATCTAAAGTTACTGAGCCGTCCCTATCAGGTGTTCCACCTCTACCCACAGTTGTATTTAAAATATTAGACTCTTCAAAAGCCACGCCTTTAACAGCAGCATCAAGGGCATTAGCACCATTATCTAAAGCTTCACCTGCAATTTTAGTTGCCTGCGGAACATTCCAAGTGCTAATTGCATATGAAATGTGTATGTTGTTAGTGGTTAAGGGTTTGACTATTTTTTTTTCTTTCAGGATGCTCGGAGCAACTAAAACACCTAGAGTGGCTAATGAACTTTGTCCTAAAAAAAGCTTTCTTTTCAATTGGTTAACAAGATAAAAAGATTTTTTTTAATAGAAAATTTGTTGTCAATAAAACATCTTTTTAGAGAGTTATTTTAACTTTGTTTAAGTTAATAAAAATGAATTATGATTGTAGAAGTTTGTGCAAGTTCAATTGCCTCTGTTAAAAATGCTGCACAAGCAGGTGCAGATCGCATTGAATTGTGTAGCGCTCTAGGAGTCGGAGGAATTACACCTTCAAAAGGTTTAATAGCTGAGGCAGTTGCTTTGGATTTATTGCCTATTTATTGCTTAATACGACCTAGAGAAGGTCATTTTATATATACAGATTCAGAAGTTAACGTTATAAGTCAAGATGTCTTACTTGCTAAAGAAATGGGCTGTAAAGGTATTGTTTTAGGGGCACTAACTCAAAATTTTAATTTAGACAAGAAACGTTTGAAGCATTGGATTTCATTGGCCGGTTCTATGAGTTTAACATTTCATAGAGCTTTTGATGTGGTTACCAGCCCAATGGAAGCTTTACAAATCTTGATAGATTTAGGGTTTAATTCTGTCTTAACTTCGGGACAAGAAGAGAAGGCAATCGATGGTCTCGTTAATTTAAAAAACTTGCATAATAATCTAGGTGCACAAATAACAATTATGCCGGGAAGTGGAATAAATGCTTCAAATTGTTTAGAATTTAAAAAATATGGTTTTAAAGCGCTTCATCTTTCAGGCTCTAAATTATTACCTTCCATTTCAATTCCTGAAAAAGTAAATTCAAAAATATCATTCTTACATCAGAAAATAGGAGAAAGTAATCAGAAAAATATTCGAGCAGTTGTCGATAAATTGACTAATTAAATAAAATGGTAATACCTCCTATAGCAGTGAAAAATAAAATCAGCTTGCGGTAGTTATCATCTTTAATTTTTTTAACAATAAAAACTCCTGAAAATAATCCAATAATGACAAATGGTACAAGCTCAATACTTTTTAGAATAGAAACTTCGTTTATAGTTTCCCAACTCCAAATGTGAAAAGGCAATTTAAATGTATTTATCAAAAAAAAAAGCCATGCAGCTGTTCCAATGAAAGTATTTTTAGGAAGGCGCATCGCTAAAAAATAAATATTAGAAAATGCCCCTGCTAAATTTCCTATCATGGTTGTAAAGCCCGCAAGAATACCCATAGAACTAGCGAAAGTCCAATGCGAGGGTATAGTTTTATCTTTTTTATTTTCCCAATAATACATTAAGGCAACGCTAAAAAGAATGATTGAAGCCATCCCATATTTAAAAATATCCTCTGAGATAAATTTTCCGCCAAGAACTCCCATAAGAACACCTGCAATCATCCAGGGTAGTAGTTTGGCTATATATTTCCATTTCACATGCCTTTTGTAATAGATAATTGCAAAAACATCTCCCACTAATAAAAGAGGCATTAGTACACCTGTTGAATTTCGTGCATCATACACTAATGCAAAACCAGTAACTATTAATGCTGCAATACCCTTGAGGCCAGATTTTGAAATACCAAGTAAAAAAGCACAAAAAGCAGCAAGTGCAAAATTAAAAAGAGAAAGTGAACCCAAAAGACATCATTTTTTAATGAATTTCGAAGATACTACTTATTTTATCTAGTGATAAAACCTTTACTAAATCACTCAATTTATCCATATTTGCAAAAAATAATCATTAATTGAATTCAACTTTTTATAAGGCCGTAAAATATATGTTACTTAGTACATTATCATTTGCTTTTATGAATGCTATTGTAAAGTATTTAGTAAATTTTTCAACCTTTCAACTCGTTTTTTTTAGGTCAATAGGTTCATTGCTAATAACGTATAGTTTTCTGAAATCTCAAGGGATTCCGCAGTGGGGAAATCAAAAGAAATTATTGATCCTTAGATCTTTAGTGGGTGTAACTTCAATGATTTTATTTTTTTGGGGATTACACTATATATCTATTGGAAGTGCAGTAACTCTTCGCTATGTATCTCCTATTTTTGCTGCTTTATTGGCTGTAGTATATCTTAAAGAAGTAATCAAACCCATACAATGGATTTTCTTTTTTATGGCGTTTACAGGAGTTTTTCTAATAAAAAGTTATGATAGCTCTGGATCAAGTTTTGGAGTTTTTCTTGTCTTATTAGCTGCTTTTTTTTCTGCCATCGTTTACATTTTAATTGCAAAAATTGGAAGTGGAGACCATCCCGTAGTTGTTGTTCATTATTTTATGTTACTCGCAACAGTTGTTGGAGGAATTGGAAGTTTTTTTTCCTGGAAGACCCCTTCTGGTGAAAATCTATTTCTTTTAATTAGCCTAGGTTTTTTTGGTTTTTTTGGACAATTATTTATGACTAAAGCTTTTCGAAATGTAGAGGCACACATGGTGGCACCTTTTAAGTATGTAGAGGTATTATTTACTTTATTGTTTGGTTTCTTTGTGTTATCAGAACAGTATGAGTTTTTTCAATTAGTGGGGACTTTCTTAGTTATTTTTGGCTTGGTTTTTAATATCATATATAAAAGTTATCTTAAAAAAGAGCAAAAAAAAACCACTCTAAAGTGATTTTTTTTTAAAGGGTTTATTATTACTTAGACCATTCTTCAATGGATTTAGTATTTAAACGAATATAGTCATTATTACCCGCCTCTTCCGCTAACTTTAAAGAGGTTTTCGCAGCTACAATGGCAGCTTCTGTTTCTTTTAATTCTGCAAGTATAAGTGATTGTTGACGATACATCCAGTATTTCCCTTCATCAAGATCAATTGATTTAGCAATCCATTTCTTAGCTTGTCTTAAATCCTTTCCAGTTTCTCTATAATAAATGGCAGCACTATAGTAATCTCTAGATTTGGGGGATCCTTTCATGGTTTCCTTTATTGAAGCCATTGTTTTTTTATCTGTAGGTACTTTAAAAGGAATTTTAACCTCGGTGTTTTCCCATTTAATATTTAAAGTAGCTCCAGTATTATTAAGATCATCAATTGAAATAGTAAAAGATTCCCAGGTAGTTTCAGTTGTATGAGGAACAACTTCCGCAACCGCTACAATTAAGTTCGTATTCCAGTTTTTTGGGAGCCCTGAATTTTCAGTATTACTGTAGAAAAAAACCTCCCATAAGGTTTTGCCTGGACGAATAAATAAAGCATAATTTCCTTTAGCTATTTTGGTGCCATCTAAAATTACATCATCAGAAAAGTTGATCATGGTATTTTTGTTTGCACCAGCTCTCCATAGTTCACCGTAAGGGACTAGATCACCCATTACAGTTCTACCCCGTAGTGCAGGTCTAGAATATTCAATAGTCACTTCAGTTAACCCAACAGTTTGTTGAATTTTACTATATGGGCTAGGTTGTGGCGTTAAGATTTGAGCAAATCCAAAAGAGCTTATCAAAAGCACTAAATATTTCAATTTTTTCATGATGTTTTTTTAGTTTGTCAAATATAATTTATTAACGGATGTTTTTTATTTATTATTCTAAATTAAATCAACTGAATATTTGTTGTTTAACCATGTGTTATAATATTTAAACATTTAGTAGATTTGTTTTTATAAAAAAATAAATGAAAATATATCGTTTAAAAACGGTTCAAAACCTTCCAATTTCTCAAAAAAAAGCATGGGATTTTCTTTCTGATCCAAAAAATTTAAAAAGGATTACTCCTGACTATATGAGCTTTAATATTTTAGAAGGAGCCGCAGATAAAATGTATGCAGGACAAATCATTCAATACATTGTTACGCCATTATTAAATATACCAACAAAATGGGTCACTGAAATAACTCATGTTGATGAGGGAAATTATTTTGTAGATGAGCAACGTTTTGGCCCATATGCACTATGGCACCATAAACATTTTATTAAACCCATAAAAAATGGAGTAGAAATGATTGATATTATTGATTATAAAATTCCATTAGGAATTTTAGGTCAATTATTCCATCCAATTATAGTGGCACCCAAATTAAAAGAAATTTTTGAATACAGAGAAAAAGCACTTATTAACCTTTTTGGAGAATATACAAATGATGAAAAATAAAAATATATTAGTGATCGGTGGAAGTTCAGGCATTGGTCTAGCTTTAGTTACATTATTATCACCAGATAATAATGTTTATGTTGCAAGTCGTTCTAACGAGGGAATTGCTGGTCTGAAGGTTAATTACATTCCTTTTGATGCTACTAAAGATACAATTGACACCTCACTTTTACCTGAAATTTTAGACGGTTTTGTATACTGTCCAGGGTCCATTAACTTAAGGCCCTTTAAGGGGCTGAAAATTGAAGCCTTTACAGATGATTTTGAGATTAATGTTATGGGAGCTATTAAGTCCTTGAAATCAGTCTTAGGATTGTTGCAAGCAAGTGCTAAAGCTTCAGTTGTTTTTTACAGTACTGTAGCCGTCCAAACGGGAATGCCCTTTCACAGTTCTATTTCTGCTTCAAAAGGTGCTATAGAAGGATTAACTAGGTCTTTAGCAGCAGAGTTTGCTCCTAAGATTAGGGTAAATGCGATTGCACCTTCAATCGTTGACACTCCCTTAGCCTCAAAGTTTTTAAATAACGATATTAAAATGGAAAAAGCTAATGAGCGTCATCCGCTAGGAAGAATTGGTACCGCTGAGGAGTTAGCAGATGTAACAGCTTTTTTATTAGGTGATAAGAGTAGTTGGATGACTGGAAGAATATTACAAATTGATGGCGGAATTGGTAATTTAAAAACATAAACACATTAATGGAAAAAATCACGTTATTTTGGTTCAGAAGAGATCTTAGGATTGAAGATAATTGTGGATTATTTCATGCTTTGAACGGTAAAAACAAAGTATTGCCGATCTTTATTTTTGATAAAAAAATTCTTAAAAAACTTCCAAAGCAAGACGCTCGCCTTGAATTGATATTAATGTCCTTGAACAATATTGATCTTGCTATGAAGACCAAACGATGTTCTGTTAGAAGATTTCATGGTAATCCAAAGACTATTTTCCCAGAGTTAATAAACAAATGGAGGGTTGAAAAAGTTATTTGTAATGAAGACTATGAACCTTATGCTACCAATCGAGACGCTGAAATTCATCGACTATTAGAAAAAGAGGGGGTAGCTTTTGAAATGTATAAGGATCAGGTAATTTTTGCAAAAGATGAAATCGTTAAAAAAGATGGTAGCCCTTATAAAGTTTATACACCATTTTCAAGAAAATGGCTTGAACGTTTTGAAGAGAATCCATTAAAAACATATCCTTCAGAAACTTTATTAGGAAATTTAACTTTAAACGAATCGTTCCCTAAAATCAATCTTGCTGACTTAGGATTTGATAAAAGTATTATTGTAGAGCCAAAATATTCCTTTGATAATAAAGTTATTGATGAATATGAAGAGACAAGAAATTTTCCTTCATTAAACTCAACTTCTAGATTAGGATCTTATTTGCGTTTTGGAATAGTTAGTGTTCGTGCTTTGGTTCAAAAAGCAGCTTCGCGTCCTAACAATATTTTTTTAAAAGAATTGATTTGGCGTGAATTTTTCATGCAAATATTATGGCATTTTCCCCATACGTCTTATAAAAGCTTTAAGCCACAATACGATAAAATTGAATGGTTAAACAATCCAGCGGATTTTGAAAAGTGGTGTAAAGGTGATACTGGTTATCCTCTTGTTGATGCAGGGATGCGTCAGTTAAATCAAACTGGTTTTATGCACAATAGAGTGCGAATGCTTGTAGGTAGTTTTCTGTGTAAACACTTATTAATTGATTGGCGTTGGGGGGAAGCATATTTTGCTGAAAAACTACTAGACTATGAAATGTCTAGCAACGTTGGGAATTGGCAGTGGGTTGCAGGCTGTGGAGTAGATGCCGCTCCTTATTTTAGGATTTTCAACCCATCAGAGCAAGTTAAAAAATTTGATAAGGAGTTACGATATATTCAAAAATGGGTGCCTAATTTTCAGGAAATTGATTATCCTGCTCCCATGGTAGATCATAAGAAGGCTCGTGAACGCTGTCTAATGGTTTATAAGACTGCCTTAAGTACTTTATGAAAAGAGTATTAAAACAGCATCTACCTCAAAAAATTTGCCTTAGCTGTAAACGTTCGTTTCATTGGAGAAAAAAATGGGAACGAGACTGGGAATCTGTAAAATATTGTAGTAAAAAATGTAAAGGAGTATGAAAACTGCTATTGTTTGGTTAAGAAATGATTTACGTTTTCAGGATCAGGAGTCTTTTTATAAGGCATGTAATGATTTTGATAGGGTAGTGGCTTATTATACATTTGAGCCTAAAGAATTTTTAAATACACAATGGGGTTTTCAAAAATCAGGAGCCTATAGAATTAATTTTATCCTTGAAACATTAGCTGCTTTAAAAATAGAACTACTTCAAAAAAACATAACACTAATTGTAGAAAATAAAACTGCAAGTGAGAGAATCCCTTATTGGGTAAATACAATTAACGCTTCCACTGTTTTTTATCAAAAAGAGTGGACTTCAGAAGAAAAATTTGTAACAGATTCTCTAATTGCCTCACTGCCAAAAAAAGTTATTTTAGATTCTCATTATGATCAATTTTTATTTCATCCTGAAGATCTTCCAATGACAATAGATTCAATCCCAGAGGTTTTTACTGTTTTTAGGAAACAATGTGAGAAATTTACTCAAGTAAGATCCTGTATTTCAAGTCCTAAACTATTGTCCAAAGATTCATTACTTGCCAAAACCTATCCACTTCTTTCACTTAAATCTCTAGGATTTAATTCTTTTGAAACACCTGTAAATACAGCATTTCCTTTTTCTGGAGGTACAAATTCAGCAATAGACCGACTAGATGATTATTTTTGGAAATCCAAACGGCTTTCATTTTATAAAAAAACAAGAAATGGAATGCTTGGTTCTAACTATAGCTCAAAATTTTCTCCCTGGCTTGCAAATGGATCACTTTCTGCTAAAACTATTTATTGGAGTATCAAAAAATATGAAAAAGAAGTTCATGAAAATGAATCAACTTATTGGTTAATTTTTGAATTAATTTGGCGTGATTATTTTAAATACATCTCCTTGAAGCACGGCACTAAGATATTTAAGTTGGGTGGAATTTTATCACAAAAGTATACTTGGAAAACTAACCATGAGATATATAAAAAATGGATAGAAGGTAAAACTTCAGAGCCTTTTGTTAACGCCAATATGATTGAACTTAAAAAAACAGGTTTTATGAGTAATCGTGGTAGGCAAAATGTAGCAAGTTATTTCACAAAAAATATGTTAATGGATTGGCGAATGGGTGCCGCATATTTTGAACAACAATTAATAGATTATGATGTTCATAGTAATTGGGGAAATTGGATGTATGTTGCTGGAGTAGGAAATGACCCTAGGGATCGAAAGTTTAACATTCAGTTTCAGGCAAGTAGATATGATGCTAAAGGCACATATCAAAAAAAATGGCTTCAAAATACCTTATTTAAATGATTTTAAGACTTATTCTTGGTGATCAACTCAATAGTCAACATTCTTGGTTTAAAGAAGTGAATCCCACTGTTTGTTACGTTATCATGGAAATGCGTCAAGAAACGGATTATGTAGATCATCACCTGCAAAAAGTTGTGGCATTTTTCAATGCCATGAGACAATTTAAAATTACATTGGAAAGTCAAGGACATATGGTTAGATATCTTGCTTTGGATGCACCAGAAAACAAACAAAACCTATTATTAAATCTAAACCTTCTAATTAAGGAATATAAAGTTTCACAATTTCAATACTTATATCCAGATGAATTTCGTTTGGACCAACAATTAAAAAAATTTTGTACTGCTCTTTCAATTCCGTCACTGGCGTATGACACTGAGCATTTTATGACAACACGAATTTTTTTAACAAATTTTTTTGAAGGAAAAAAGCAATCAATAATGGAATTTTTCTATCGAAGAATACGAAAGGATTTTCATTTGTTAATGGAGGGGGAAAAGCCTCTAGGAGGTGCTTGGAATTTCGATAAAAATAATCGTAATAAATGGAAAGGATCTCCTGGAATTCCTGCACCTTTTATTCCCAATAAAGTTGCTTTAGAATCTTTAGTAAGCCTCTTGAAATCAAATGATGTCAATACATTGGGAACCATAGATTTAACAGCTTTTCTATATCCTTCAAATAGAGAAGAAGCCTTGCAACAACTACAGTATTTTAATGAGAATTTATTGCGTCATTTTGGCACCTATCAAGATGCAATGAATACGAATGAAACCAACTTATTTCACTCAAGAATATCATTTGCTTTAAACACTAAAATGATAAATCCTTTAGAGGTTGTGGAGTCTGTTATTAGCTATTATCACGACAATACTAAAGACATTGAACTATCACAAGTTGAAGGATTTGTTCGACAAATAATAGGATGGCGTGAATATATGAGGGGTATTTATTGGCGTGAAATGCCAGAATATTCAAAAAAGAATGCGCTAGAGAATTATAATCCACTCCCTAATTTTTATTGGACTGCTGACACGAAAATGAATTGTCTAAATACAAGCATACAAAATTCTTTAGATACTGGTTATGCCCACCATATTCAGCGTTTAATGATTACAGGTAATTTTGCTTTGCTAGCACAGGTAAATCCAGATGAAGTTGATCGTTGGTATTTAGGTATTTACGCCGATGCTGTAGAATGGGTTCAGCTTCCAAACACTAGAGGTATGAGTCAGTGGGCAGATGGTGGAATTGTTGCCACTAAACCTTATGTTTCTGCCGCTTCATATATTAATAAAATGAGTAATTATTGTGATGAATGTATATATGATAAAAAGAAACGTGTTGGAGAAGATGCTTGTCCATTTAACAGTCTATATTGGAATTTTTTAGATGATAAAAAACAATATTTTTATAAAAATAACAGAATGGGAATGATGTTACGATTATTAGAAAAAATATCTCCGGCAGATCTTGCTGATGTTAAAGAAAGAGCCTACAAAATTATTGCCAATCCTGATGCTTTTTAAGCGCGAATCTTTAAATATTGTCTGGCTAAAACGTGATTTACGACTTTTAGATCATGAGGCTCTGCATGCAGCTTTATCTAGCAAGAGACCTTGTCTTTTATTATATGTTTTTGAAGATATACTTCAAACGGATTCTCATTATAGTCCGCGACATTTTGATTTTATAAAACAGTCCATAGTTCAGTTAGATTCTCAATTAGCTATTTTTAATTCTAAAGTTATGACTGTAAAAGGTTCATTTTTAGATGTATTAGAAAACTTAAAAGAATTCTATAATTTCACCTTGTATTCACATCAAGAAACTGGAATTGGAATTACTTTTGAGCGTGATAAAAAAGTTAAATATTGGACAGATAAACATAAGGTTGTTTGGAATGAATATTTGCAACAAGGTGTTTTTAGAAGACTATCAAACCGAAAAAAATGGATTCAACTTTGGTCTAAGCATATGAATCGTCCTTTATTTAATTTTTCTCCAGACAATGCACAACTTCTTTCTTTAAATGAAATTTCTAGACTAGAAGCTTTATTAACTCCTGTCTCTAAAGAAACAAATTCTTCAAAATGGTTTCAACCTGGAGGCGAGCAAAATGCACAACGGTATTTAAATTCCTTTTTTGATAAACGATATTTAAATTATCAAAAACATATTTCAAAACCTGATTTGGCTCGTAAAAGTTGTAGTCGTTTATCTCCATACATAGCTTGGGGTAATATTTCAATGCGACAGATTTTACAACGTACAGAAGAGGAAAAAGAAAATGGGAAAAGGGGCAGGGCTCTTTCCTCTTTTGAATCAAGATTACGGTGGCAATCGCATTTTATTCAAAAGTTTGAAATGGAGTGTGGTATGGAATTTAACAGTATAAACAAAGGATACCATAGTCTAGTAAAAGCGAAGCGTGCAGACTATTTGAAAGCTTGGAAAACTGGACAAACAGGAGTTCCAATGGTAGATGCTGCAATGCGATGTTTAATATCTACGGGTTATTTAAATTTTAGAATGCGTGCACTTGTCGTATCTTTTGTTATTCATCATTTGTGGCAGCCATGGCAAGCGATTTCCTCATTTTTAGCTTGCCAATTTCTTGACTTTGAACCTGGAATTCATTTTCCTCAAATTCAGATGCAGGCTGGAGAAACAGGAATTAATACCCTAAGAATTTATAATCCAGTTAAAAATGGTTTAGAGCATGACCCAGAAGGTGTTTTTGTTTTGCAATGGCTTCCAGAATTAAATAAACTACCAACTAATTTTTTACATACTCCGTGGGAATTAACCCCTATGGAAGCAGCATTGTATAATTTTGAATTGGGAGTAGATTATCCAAAACCCATCATAGATCTTGAAGCAATGCATAAGAAAGCAAGTCAAATACTTTGGAACCTTAAAAAAAACACATTAGTAAAAAAAGAAAGTAAGCGCATATTAAACAAACACACTTTATCAACAAGATAATACCATGAAAAAGAAACTTGAACTTAATGAAATTCAAATTGATCGTGTTATTGAAATGGCATGGGAAGATAGAACTCCTTTTGATGCCATTTTAATGCAATTTGGATTAAAAGAACAAGAGGTAATAACTTTAATGCGAACAGAAATGAAGGCTTCTAGTTTTAAAATGTGGAGAGCTCGTGTTCAAGGAAGAAAGACAAAACATAGTAAAAGTCGATCTGAAACTGTAGATCGTTTCAAGTGCACAAGACAACGTAATATTAATAATAATAAAATTTCAAAACGTTAATCTTTCACTTCTTTTTTTTAATTATTGAAGCTATTGTGTTTTAACACGTTTTATTTTAGCTCCAATTTTTCGTAGTCGATTTTCGATATCCTCATATCCTCTGTCGATTTGTTCAATGTTATGTATAGTACTTATACCTTTTGCAGAAAGTGCAGCGATAAGTAACGATACACCTGCGCGAATGTCTGGGGATGTTAATGTTGTTGCTTTAAGTTTTGATTTAAAATCATGTCCAATAACAGTCGCTCTATGCGGGTCACACAAAATTATTTTTGCTCCCATATCAATCAATTTATCAACAAAAAACAAACGACTTTCAAACATTTTTTGATGCACTAAAATACTTCCCCTGGCTTGAGTAGCAACAACTAAGATAATACTTAAGAGGTCTGGAGTAAATCCTGGCCATGGCGCATCTGAAATAGTGAGAATAGATCCATCTATATAGCTTTGAACTTCGTAACCATCAGTATGGGCAGGAATATATATATCATCACCTTTTTGTTCTAGGGTAATTCCTAATTTTCTAAAAACACTAGGCATTTGTCCTAAGTATTCCCAACGTACATTTTTTATTGTAATTTCACTTTGTGTCATTGCAGCTAAACCCACCCAGCTACCAATTTCAATCATGTCGGGAAGTATTGTGTGGACTGTTCCTTTAAGCTTCGTTATCCCATCAATAACTAATAGGTTGGATCCTATTCCACTAATTTTTGCCCCCATCCTGTTAAGCATATTACAGAGTTGTTGCAGATAGGGTTCGCAAGCAGCATTGTATATGGTAGTTCTACCCTCTGCTAAAACTGCTGCCATAACAATATTTGCAGTTCCAGTAACTGAAGCTTCATCAAGTAGCATATCAGTTCCAGTCAATTTTTTTGCCTCAACACTATAAAAATAATCTTCACGGTTATAGTTGAAAGTTGCTCCAAGTTTAATTAGTCCTTCAAAGTGGGTATCTAATCGGCGCCGTCCAATTTTATCTCCTCCAGGCCTAGGAATACTTCCTTTTCCAAACCTAGCAAGAAGCGGTCCTACGAGCATTATAGAACCACGCAGTCCTTTTCCGTCGTTTTTAAATTTATCAGAGCTTAGGTAGTCAAGATCAATACTATTTGCTTGAAAGCTAAAATGACCTTTGGAAATTTTCTTAACCAATACTCCGAAATTTTCAAGAAGTTTGATTAGTTTATTGACATCTACAATGTCAGGTATGTTGTGAATGTTAACAACTTCCGGCGTGAGTAACACTGCACACAAAATTTGTAAAGATTCGTTTTTTGCTCCTTGGGGAGTTATTGATCCTTTTAGAGGTTGTCCCCCTTCAATGATAAATGATTCCATCAACTTTTAGTAACGTTTTCGTATGTTTCTCTTTTTTGCTTTATGCATGTTACTCTTAGGGCCATTAC
Source organism: uncultured Flavobacteriaceae bacterium (assembly GCA_905480425.1). Taxonomy (GTDB): domain Bacteria; phylum Bacteroidota; class Bacteroidia; order Flavobacteriales; family Flavobacteriaceae; genus MS024-2A. Next base: position 29,340 of record CAJQQG010000008.1, read on the forward strand.
CATTTTTTGTTTTCAACTTTAATAAATCATTAGAATCTGTTAAAGGTAGTTGAGTAGCCACAACTTTTAATTTTCCGACAGAGAGTTCATCCAAATGACCCATAATAATATCATCATCAACTGTATCTTTATTCCAGCCAAGGAAACATTTTTTCATATGGTTGGCAATTGTATATACTAACACCTCTTTCATTTCATTTTCTTCCCAGTGGATAGCCACATCAATCATACGTTTTATGTTATTTCCATAAAAACGGTATTTAGGATAGTTTTGAGGATAAGGAAGTTTCGCAGGTTTTGCATTAAGAATCTCTTTTTCTGGCATTTCAAAAGGACTTTCAACGTCAATGTCAAAATTGGCCATTATAAAAAATTGATCCCATAATTTGTGTTGAAAATCTGGAACATCTCTCAGGTGAGGATTAAGATTTCCCATAACCCCAATAATAGCTTTTGCTTTTTTATTGCGCTCCAGGGCATCTTCAGTTGCCATGGTTTGCTCTATCATAATGTGAATGTGCCTCCCGTATTCTGGGATGATTAATTGCTTGCGCTTTGTATTGTACTGCAAGGTTTCCATAAAAAAAAAGATTACTAATTACTTAGTGAAGTAAAATTATACTGCAAATTAATAAATTCAATTGAATCGCCACTACTTTATTTAATAATTACAAGGCCATTATGCCCTCTAGTAGACTTGCTTTTTTGTAAATCGAAATAACGGCATCTGCGCTTTTCATTTTTACTTTGATGGTTAAGCTAGTAAAAGTATTTTTTGAAGATAATTTCTCAAAGAATTTAGCCTGTTTTCCATTAAAATAAGATTTTAATGTTTCTAGATGAAGTGCTTCGGATTTCACTACAAATTTAAACATATATATTCCAGGCCAGGCTTGTGATTCAAGAAGTTGAACATGAAATCTTGAATAAAATTCGTCGGAGTTAGTATTTTTTTGCAACAAGGCAAGTATTTTTGTATAAAGATACTAGTTTTTACAATTGATTAAAAGTGCTTTATGAAAAATAAAAGAATCGTAATTAGTGGTAGTCCTGGTGCAGGAAAAACAAGCATAATTAGAGGCCTTAAGGATAAAGGATATACTGTTTTTGAAGAGTATTCAAGAACCTTAATTGATGAAGGTAAAGCAAGTGGAAAAGCTAATTTTTTTCTTTCGAATCCTGAAGAGTTTAGTAAACTCTTATTTACTGGAAGGAAAGCTCAGTATGATGCATCTTCCTCACTTTATGTTAATGCCGCAAAGCCTTTTGTCTTTTTTGATCGCGGTATTCTAGATATATACGCTTATTTACTTGCAGTAAACGAAAGAGACAATTCTTGGAAAAAAAGAATAATGCCTTTTAAATATGATCTTGTTTTTTTGGTTGAGCCTTGGAAAGAAATCTACAAAAAAGACATTCAAAGAATGGAAACATTTATTGAAGCTAAACGGTACTTTCCATATATTAAATACGTTTATGAGCAATCTCATTCTATTGTTACAGTTCCTAAAGACACGATAATAAATCGTGTTCTTTTTATTGAACATCACATGAAATTGAATGGATAAGGAAACACTCTTGAAAAAATATTGGGGCTTCACAACCTTTAAGCCATTACAAAAAGATATTATTAACTCTACAATGGCTGGACACGATACCGTTGGTCTACTCCCAACTGGAGGTGGGAAGTCATTGTGTTATCAATTACCATCATTACTTAAGGAAGGTTTTGTTTTGGTTATCTCACCTTTAATAGCACTTATGGAGGATCAAGTTCAAGACTTGTTAAAACGTGATATTAAAGCCATGTATTTTGAATCGCATAAAAAAAGTATTTCTTTGACTCAGCAACTAGATAATTGCACCTTCGGTGATTATAAGGTAGTATATGTTTCTCCAGAGAAATTAACTAATACTTTATTTTTACAGCAAATTATTCATGCGCCAATTTCTTTGATAGCAATTGATGAAGCACATTGCATTTCTGAATGGGGCCATGATTTTAGACCATCATACCGAAAAATCAATTTATTACTTGAACTACTTCCTGAGATACCAATATTAGCTCTAACAGCTTCAGCAACATCCAAAGTTGTTCGTGATATCCAGACTCAATTAATGTTAAAATCACCTAAACTATTTCAACAGTCGTTTGAACGTCCTAATTTATCGTATAACATATGGAAAACAGACGATAAGTTAAATGCTGTGATTCAAATTTTAACTCATTATAAAGGTAGTAGTATAATTTATTGTAACACGCGCAAAATATCGGAGCAGTTGGCATACAAAATGATTCGCCATGGACTTGCTGCTGATTTCTTTCATGGAGGCCTTTTATTAAAAGATAAAAAGACAAAACTAAGTGAATGGCAAAAAGGGACATTACTACATATGACCGCTACAAGTGCTTTTGGAATGGGAATAGATAAATCTAATGTTCGTACTGTAATTCACATGAACCTTCCAGAAAGTATGGAACATTATTATCAAGAAACAGGAAGAGCAGGTAGAGACGGTGATTTAGCTAATACTTTTTTATTATTTAGTGGTTCGGATTCAGAGAAAACCAAACATCACCTTTTAAGTCAACTACCTTCGACTAAAGACTTAAAAGAAATCTATAAAGACTTGTGTAATTTTTTGCAGATTGCCTATGGAGAAGGCGAGGGCATATTGTATGAATTGAACTTTGAAAGTTTTTGTAGTCAGTATAACCGAAACTTTAGAAAAACATTATATTGTTTAGAGCAATTTGATAGAGAAGGGATTATATCCCTAAATGCATCTAATGAAAAGTATATTGATATTAAAACTAAATGTTCTGTACATCAAGCTACTGAATTTATTAAATCTCAAAATACTTCCGCTAAAGTATTGGAATATTTAATGCGGAAAAACCCTTATTTTTTTAAAGAAAAAATTCAAATAAGTCCACCAAAAATAATTGACGCATTACATCTTTCTTTTGATCAATTTACAGAAGCTTTAGAGAGGCTTCAGCGAAATGGAATATTAGATTTCACTGAGCAAAGAGCTTATTTTTATTACACTCCTAAAACTCCAAGGGAAGATAGCTATACACTTCAAACTATAATTAAAAATAATACCACCTTACATCAACAGAAGAAGCGAAAAATTGATTCAATGATAGCGTTTGTGGAAGATGAGACTAACTGCAAGCGCAATAAAATTTTAACATATTTTGGAACTTTATTTAAAGGGAATTGTCATCAGTGCTCTTCTCGTTCTTGTTCTGAGTTATATATTACAGAAAATAATTTTGAAAAAAAATTAACACTTCTTCTAAAAGATCGTCCTCAATCAATTCAAGACCTAAATGAAAAGTTGTATTTTGAACCAGCTGCTTTAAAAGAAGTTATAGAGAGATTACTAAAAACACAAAAAATTTATATTAATCACCTTCAACAATACCATTGGATCAATGAATGAATCACCCTTATTTCCAAAAGTAATTTTTTATGGTACTCCAGAATTTGCCCGTTATTGTTTAGATGCATTAATTGTAGCTGGATATCCTATAGTTATGGTTATTACTGCTCCCGATAGAAGATCGGGAAGGGGAAAAAAAATAAACTCCTCTGCGGTTAAAGAATATAGTATTAAAAAAAAATTACCGCTTTTACAGCCAGTAAATTTAAAAGATTCAAATTTTATTTCTCGTTTAAAGAACCTTCAACCTGAAATTCAAATAGTAGTTGCCTTTAGAATGTTACCAAAAGTAGTGTGGAAAGTCCCTTCTTACGGGACTATAAACCTTCACGCCTCTCTTTTACCCAATTATCGTGGTGCTGCTCCTATTAATTGGGTGCTTATTAATGGTGAGAAAAGGACAGGGGTTAGCACCTTTTTAATTAATGAGAAAATTGATACAGGAGCTGTTTTATTACAAAAAGAAGTTTCTATTGGTAAAGAGTATAACGTGGGAATCCTTCATGATATACTTTTGAAACTAGGTGCACCACTAATTATAAAAACTATTGAAGGAGTGGTTTCAGGATCTCTAAGTGCAATAAGCCAAGAAATTTCAGGGCAAGAAAAAGAAGCACCAAAGTTAACAACTGAGAATACCCGTTTGGATTGGGCACTTCAAATTGAGGAGGTTCAAAATAAAATTAATGGGTTAAGTCCTAATCCTGGTGCATGGACAGTTTATAAGAATAAAGATGAGGAGGGTAGAATGAAAATTTTTAAAACTAAAATAGTTACCTCTTTACCCAATGAGTCAATAAATAAAATTGTTGTAAAACATGGTGAAATTTTAATTGTAACTAAAGGCGGCTATTTAAATTGTATTGAATTACAACTGCCAAATAAGAAGCGAATGACCGCTAGTGCTCTATTAAATGGGTATTCTTTTGATGAGAATGCAACTGTTTTATAGTATTTACCCCCCTCATTATTAACAAAACCCCTTACTTATTAACAAAAGAGCTTATTTTCTAGCGTTTTTGATGTCTACTATCAAATTCCATATAAATTTGTTAAATAACCTTAAATAAACATAAAATATTATGAACAAAACAGATTTAATTGACGCAATGTCAGCAGATGCTGGTATTTCTAAAGCAGCAGCAAAAAAAGCACTTGAATCATTCTTAGGAAGTGTAGGCGGAACTCTTAAAAAAGGTGGACGTGTTTCTCTAGTAGGTTTCGGATCTTGGTCAGTATCCAGAAGAGCAGCACGTGATGGAAGAAATCCTCAAACAGGAGCTACTATCAAAATTGCAGCTAAAAACGTTGTAAAGTTTAAAGCAGGTGCTGAATTATCAGGTTCTGTAAACTAAATTTTTATATTACTCATACAAAAAGCTCCCTTGTGGAGCTTTTTTTATATTAGAATTTATGAAATCTGGAAAATTTCTTATTGCAACCCCCTCTATTATGAGTGACACTAACTTTCATCGGGCCGTTATTCTTTTAGTAGATCATAAAACCAGTGGCACCATTGGTTTTATTATTAACAAGAAATTAGAATATACATTAAACGATGTAATGGATGGGATTAATTTTGAAATCCCTCTTTATTTTGGAGGTCCTGTAGAGGATGATAATCTATTTTTCATCCATCGTGCTTCGCACTTAATTCCAAATAGTATTTGCATAGAAAAAGATCTTTATTGGAGTGGTGACTTTAAAACTGTCATCACCCAAATTAATAATGGGACACTCACTAAAAATGAAATCCGTTTCTTTTTAGGATACTCAGGTTGGACTAAAGCACAATTAAAAGATGAAATATCTTTAAAATCTTGGAGAGTTGTAGATGATATAACAAATAACACTTGGCTCAAAAAAAATGCAATTAATTTATGGAAAGAGCATATGAAAGCAATAGGGGGTAACTATTTAATCTGGTCAAATGCTCCAAAAAATCCAAATTGGAATTAACCTAAGCTTTCTTTGAATTTTTCAAACAATGAAGCTGCCTTTCCTTTATTGTAGGTTGTTTTTCTGTATTTTGTGATGTTTTGAACGCCCTGATTAATAGACAATACCATCAATTCATCTGATTTTTGTAATTCAAAAGGATTGATGGCTTGTTCCTTAAGAACATAAATAGTTTTTTTCTCTAAAATCCATTCATTAAAAGCTGCTCTTAAAGATAAATCTTGACAGCCAGACTCTATATTTGGAGTTAATATAGTATTACCCTGAAATAAGTAGAGCGTTCCTTTGATTGATTCTACTAGATTTTTTTTATCATTTAGTAAAATACAATCTTCTAAACCATTTTCAATCGAATAACTTGTTGAAATAATTCGAAGCGAGTTGTTTGTATTTGTTAAATTTGAAAAGAATCCACTAGAAATAAACTCTTCTTTATAAAGGTCAACTGAATAGTAGTCTGAAGGATTTATTGAAAATGGCAAAATATTAGTCGCTGATATAATGAATAAAATATTTTCTTGATGTTTAATAAACGTGATGCTTAAAAGAAAATCAGCTTGAGTAGAGACATTGTTTTTAATAGTTTTAATTAATTCATTTTCTAAATAAACAAGTGTATAACCAACTGGAATATTAAATCGATGTCTTCTAAGGGCAGCCATCATTCTGAAATAATGTAATTCCCAAAAAAGGAGATTATTTTTTTGATAACGAAGCGTTTCTTTTACGGTAAATCCAGTCAACAGGCTTTGTAAAATAGATTCTGAAGCTTCTGTAATACTAGGAATTAAGTTGCCATTACAATTAATCATTGAAAGGAATTAACTAGCACCTAACACTTGTTTTAAATCTGAAATAAGATTGTCCCATAACATTTTAGATTCTTCAATTTCATCTTCATCTGAAAAGTCTGATATAATTAATGAAACATCTTTTGTGATCTCATCTACTTGAATTTTAAATTCGAAGTAGTATTTGTCTTGATCAGCATCATTATTTTGCCATTGAAAACGAACTTTATTATTATTTTTTTTTTGTATCATTTTAGCATGCTCTTCTGAGTCATCCCATATGAAAGTGAACATTTCTCCCCTAGAGTTTACATTATCTGCAAACCATTCTGAAAGCCCAGAAGGGGTAGATAGGTATTGAAATAATAACTGAGGTGATGAATGGAAATCATATTCTATGGAGTAACTTTTTTTATCGCTCATGTTTAATTTTTCAAGTTCCCAATATATTGAAAAAACATTAAGAAGCATGTTTATTTTCTAATATTTTATTGATTTTATTATAAAGTTTATTTTCAAGACAATTAATAATTGGGCTATTATTATAAAGTTTATTTATAATGAATTATTCATAATATATTTAGTCTTAAACAAAATATTTGAAGTTCAATATTCTTCAATACTTTTTGCTATTGTAGCAAAGAAATTTATTAGATATTTCATTAATAAATCATCATTAATTTTTGTCTACTAAAAATTTAAGTGATTAAATTCGTCAAGAATGTTTAATTAAAAACACTAAAATCAGAATATTTAATACTTAAAATTAAACATAATAGTTTTTTATATGACTATATATGCATATCTTAAATTTATATTTAATAGGGAATTCACAAAAAATAATAATCATGAATGAATTTTTAATAACAATTGTATTTATAATAGTACTCGTTTTCAGTGTATATTCTTATGCTACTTATTTAACAAAATCTGGAAAAGCAGAAGATGCTGATGGAAATTTTATACCAGATGCTTGGGAAGAAAAATTTGGTTGGTTTTTTTCGTCTAAGGGAATTATAATGTTAGTATTAGGAATTATTTTAGGATATGTCCTTGGTATTTTATTCCCATATATTTAATGATAATTCTTTATGATAGAATGTAATTGTAATTGTATGCAATGTTTAAATGGTTGGTGTAAAAGTTGCACATGTGATAATTGTGATTGCTTAGGTTGTGATTGTTCAAATAATATATTCATGTCTAGTAACGTTTCTAGTTATCATAAAACCTTCAATTTGGAGGTTTTATAGATTTTTATTCTTTTATAGCCATTATCATTCAAGTTGAATCAAACTAGTCACCTGATTCAAAAACTTTTAACTTTTAAATAGTTAAGATTATTCTTAATTATTGATTTTGATTTTATTTCCATTTTCATCAATTGCAACAAAGACAATAAAACATTCACAATTTTTTTTCAAACTATTTTTTATTAAATTTTCACTATTAACTATAATTTTAATTCTTAATGATGAAACGCCAACTTTAATTATTTCAGCATCTAATTTCACTAAATCCCCAATATTTATTGGTTTTAAAAATTCAATATCATCTACAAACTTTGTAACACAATATTTCTTTGTGTATTTTACAGATAATGCATATCCAATTTCATCAATCCATTTCATGACCTTACCACCATGAACATTTCCTTTATAATTAGCATCATTTGGTTCGGCTAAAAATGACATTTCCATTTTTTTTTCTGACATAATTAATGATTTTTATTGATTAAAAAATATTTGAAATGCACTAAAAACTTTTTAATAACATTCGAATTTGTACAGCTATTTTAGAGAATATTATTTTGGTTAAAATTTGTCAAGAATCAAGTCTAAAAATAATTAATTAAATCATGAATATCATTTTTTTTAGCATATGTTTTCTTTAAAACCCATTTGATTTTTTTTATAGTTTTAAGTTATTCAATTTTTTGTAAATTTAAATTATCATGTTTAAAAAATATTTAAAGGACCCCTTGTCAACTATTGCTATTAATACAACTTTTTTTATATTGGGATGTCTTTTTTTCGGTTCTATTGCTTTATTTGGAATTGCTTCTGAATTAATTAGAGACAGTAATAATGCGCCTATAAATACTAGAATTCAACACATTCAACAACACGCAGATGAACAAGTCAAGTTTGATAAAATGATTCAGTTACTTGATTCAATAAATCTTAAATCAAAAAAGTTCAAAGACTAAATCTCGTGTATTTAATCACATTCAAAGAACTATAAGATTTGTTATAAATAGTTTGTTTTATGAAAAAATATCTTTTTATGGTTTGTATTCTATCACAAATATGTTGCAAAAAAGATTTGATAATAAAAACTATAGATTTTACAGAAGATACAAGTTGGCTTGCTCGTTATAAATTATTGAACTGCCCGACTTATGACCAGATAACAAACACAACTTGGGATTTAAATGGGTTTATGCTTTTTCATACAGATGGTTTAAGACAAATGGCTCTTAGTGGAATTGTAGATCGTTTAAATGAAGAATATTGCAATTTTGGATTATATGATGACAATATTCCAGGTGGAATGGGTGATGATTTTCAAGAAGTTGGCTATTCGGAAAGTCTAAATTTAAATGGTTGGTTAATAGCAAAATACACTTCAACTGAACTATATCCTGATAATTGGATACTTTATCGTATTTCAGATGGTTATTGGGAACGTTGGGATTTAGCAGAAAATGAACCTGGTGAACCCGTACCTTTTTTATTGAGTAACAGTATGGAATAAACTAACTAATATTAAATTTAATTTATATCCAACATTTAGGTAAAATTTGCGAATAATACATAGATAAAAAACTTATGAAACTCTGTGTTGACGACCAATTGATAATTTCCAATATTTCATACTGTCAGTTTTTACTGTCAGTAATATATTATATATTTGCCACCTTAAATGGCGAGGTAGCTCAGCTGGTTAGAGCGTCGGATTCATAACCCGGAGGTCGGGGGATCGTGCCCCCCTCTCGCTACATTATACAAACCTTTCAATTATTTGAAAGGTTTATTTGTTAAAACTCTATTTTCTTAAAGACCTTTTTTTATGAATTAAAATTTAATTAATAATTTAAATAAAAAGGAAAACTCATTTAGCACTTAAATTTTAGTGTTAATAAATTATGTTTCTAATTGTCCTGCAACAAAACCAGTAGTCCAAGCTGATTGAAAATTATATCCGCCTGTAATTCCATCAATATTTAGTACTTCACCTGCAAAGTAAAGTCCTGGTGAGGCTTTGCTTTGCATTGTTTTTAGATTAATACTTGAAAGCGAAACCCCTCCACAAGTAACAAATTCATCTTTAAAAGTTGTTTTTCCAGAAACGAGATACTTATCATTAACCAAACATTCAACAAACTTACGACCTTCTTTTTTACTTAAATCAATCCATTTTTTAGTTTGAGGAATGTTATTTTTTTGAACTAGAAATTGCCATAATCGTTGGGGGAGTGAAAATATTTTCTGATTAAAGACTGTCTTTTGAGGATTTTGTTTTGCAAAGGCCTGAAGTTGATTGAAAAGTATTGTCGTGTTTTTTTCTCCAACCCAATTTATTAGTAGTTCAAATTGATATTGACATTTAGCAAGTTTCTGGGCGCCAAAAGCAGATCCTTTTAAAATAGTAGGTCCGCTCATTCCCCAATGAGTAATTAGTAATGGACCAGTGACTTCTATGCCATGTTCTTTAATTTTTATAAAAACATTTTCAACCGTTACTCCCATGAGTTCTGTGATCTTTTCATTGGGCATATTAAAGGTAAAAAGTGATGGTACCGGAGCAATAATTTTATGATTTAGAGTTTTTAGCCAATCAAATCCAGAGATCTTAGGATTACCTCCAGTTGCGATAACTACAGTATTGAAGTTTTTGGTTGCTGTTTCATTTTTAATAGATAGATTCCACAGTATTCCATCTTTTTTTAATGATGTAATCGTTTTATTATAATAAAGATCAATACCTAAATCTTCAGCCTCTTGCATTAAGCAATCAATAATACTTTGTGACTTATTAGAGACGGGAAATACTCTTCCATCAGCTTCTGATTTTAAAGGTATCCCTCGAGATTTAAACCATTCTTGTGTGTCGGTTGTGTTAAAACGATAAAACAGATTTCTTAATTGCTTTCCTCCCCTTGGATAGGCCATACACAAGGTGTTAATGTCACTGTCTGAATTTGTTACATTACAACGACCACCACCAGATATTTTAACTTTAGCAAGTACCTTTGTTGTTTTTTCATAAAGTATAACCTTCGCCTGTGGATGGTGTTTTTTTACTGAAAGTGCTGCAAAAAAACCTGCAGCTCCGCCCCCTAATACAGCTACATTATTAATTTCTTTCATACCTTTATATGTATTGACTTTTCTGTTATCTAGCCTAAGTATTAAACTGTCTTAAGTGATGATGTAAATGATAGATTGAAGTTTCATTCCATTGTACTCGTGTTAAAAAGCCAAAATAAAAATGCGAATGAAATTCTACTTTTTTAGGTGAATTAAAAAATAAAGTCATTTTTTCTTTTAAAAGGCGAATGTCATTTTGAAAGTTTGTAAGTTTAGTTCCTTTTCCAGCGACTTGATTTATGTCTTTTGGGGCTGGAACTGTTTTCCGTTCTTTTGCTAATATTAGCACTTCTTCTTTTGAAAGCTTAGGAGTTTCTGTTAGGGTAAGCTCCTCCAAAGCAATACGATAAAAATCTGAGTAATGACATACCATTTGATGTACATTCATTTTACCATATTTTGCTTTATGATTTGGCGTTAAGCTATCTATACGCGTCAAAAAGTGTAATAATTTTTCATTCATTTTTAGTAGAAATTATTATTTGTAAAAGAAGTGCAAAAAGAACTGTAAGTATAGCCCCAATTAAATTAAGCCATAAAAAGCTAACCACGTCATTTGAAAAAAGCGATAAAACAATTCCTTCTGAAATAATTGCTGCCCAAAAAACAGCCGTTCCTTTCACATGCTTTATGAAAATTGCTATTAGAAAAATTCCTAAAATTGTTCCATAAAAAACAGAGCCAATTATGTTTACCAATTGAATAAGGTTTTCAAATAAATTTCCAATACTTGCAAATAATATGGCAATTATACCCCATAACAATGTAAATCCTTTGGAGACAGTTACATAATGTGCTGGTGATTTTTCAACAACATTTCTTTGATATAAATCAATTGTTGTTGTTGCTGCCAATGCATTAAGCTCTGAAGCAGTAGAACTCATTGCAGCAGAAAAGATAACAGCCAGTAATAAGCCAATGAGACCTGTTGGGAGATGACCTAAAATAAATGAGATAAAGACATAATCTTTATCATTTGTTTCTAATGATGAATTCACTGACTTAATAAGGTTTTTAGCTTCTTGTCTTTGCGCTTTTTCAATTGTACTAAGTTGTGTTATTTCTTCTTGAAAAGAAACACTTAAAGTCTTATTCAAAAGCTTTGTTCTTATTTCCTTTTGGGTAGCTTTATTTTTAAGTTCTAATAAATTGAAAGCTTCAGCTACTTCAGATTTTTTAACGGCAGCAATAGCTTTAGGATTAAAGTTTATTGGTGAAGGCTCAAATTGATAGAATATAAATACCATGACTCCAACAAGGAGAATGAAAAATTGCATTGGAATTTTCAAAACACCATTCATTACAAGTCCCATTTGACTTTCCTTTAAGGATTTTCCTGAAAGATAACGTTGAACTTGTGATTGATCTGTACCAAAATATGAAAGTGCTAAGAAAAATCCTCCCGTTAAGCCACTCCAAAAGGTATATCTACTGTTTAGATTAAAACTAAAATCAAGCACATTTAATTTTCCAGCTTTTCCTGCAATTTGAATTGCTTCATGAAAACCAATGCCTTCAGGGAATTGTTTAATTATAAAACCGAAGGCAAGAAACATTCCTAGAAATATGATAAACATTTGCTGTTTTTGCGTCACATTTACAGCTTTTGTTCCTCCAATCATTGTGTAGGTAATTACTAAACTTCCTACAAGTAAAACCAATACTTTTAAATTCCACCCAAGCACTACACTTAAAATAATAGCGGGAGCATATATTGTAATTCCTGCAGCAAGTCCTCTTTGAATTAAAAACAATAAGGCGGTAAGGGTTCTCACTTTGAGGTCAAAACGTTTTTCTAAAAACTCATAAGCAGTGTAGACATTTAGACGGTGATATACTGGAATAAAAAACAAGCATATAATTAGCATCGCAAAAGGCAATCCAAAATAAAATTGAACAAAACCCATTCCATCATGGAAAGCTTGTCCAGGAGTTGATAAAAAAGTGATGGCACTAGCTTGTGTAGCCATTACTGATAGACCCACAGTCCACCAACGAGCTTCATTACCACCCTTTAAATATTCTTTAATGTTTTCATGACTATTATTTTTCCATATACCATAGAGTACAATAAAAGTTAAGGTTACACCTAAAATGATCCAATCGAATATCTGCATTAGTTATACATATTCATAAATTGATAAAACACTACCCAATACAGTAAATTTATTACGATTAATAAAATATATGTAGATTTCTTCATTGTCCATAAGAAATTATATTGGCAAACAATCTGTATGCCCCAGGAACTCCAGCAGGAAGTTGTCTAAAAAAACTAAGTCCTGTAAAAATAAATTTACCTTTTCCGTGATCAGCTACTAAAAGGCTTCCCTTTTTGGGAGTTTCTCCTTTGTCATTCATTGATAAAAGAGGTTCATACTTAGCATCCCATTCATCAGAGAAATATAAGCCACGTTCTTGAACCCAACCATCAAAATCATTATTAGTAATTTTATTGGGTTTGTTTAAAAGGGGGTGCAAAGAGTTTAATAGGGTAACCTTTGAATTTTCATTTGTAACACGATCTCTATTGAAACTTATTGGATATGGACCAGCTAAATCACTGTTAAACCCTCTACTGGTATTGTATTGTACAACCACTGTTCCACCTTGCTTGACATAATCCCAAAGTATTTGATTTTTAAATGTAAGGTCTTTATGAACATTAAAAGCACGAATCCCTACAACTAGAGTTGGAAAGTTTATTAGACGTTCCAAACGAAGGTTGGTTATATTAAATTCTGTTACTTCTATCCCAATATTTCGCAGATTTTCTGCTATTTTATCTCCTGCTCCTTTAAGGTATGCGATGTGATTTACATTTGTTTTAAGATCTATTTTAACAACTTTTGTTTCATTGGGAGTTAATAGATATTGTTTTGAAATATGGGGGTAGGATATTTCGTTTAATTGCATATTATAATTCTGATCTCCTTGCGTTACAAGTGATGTAAATAGCCCAGTAGTATTTCCTTCTGGAGGGGTAACTTCAAAGATAAATTCTTGTGAAACCTCTGCCATGGGAATATCAAAATCTTGTGATGTAGGATTGATTTTCCAGTGTTTTGGAGTAGAAAGAGTCACAATTCCTTTTAAATTTTCAGTATGTGATGTGACAATTAAACTAACCTTTTTTGGAGCGTTTTCTTTAAAGAGGATTACCCGTTCATTAATTTGTGTGGTTATTTTAGGAACTAATTGAAAGTTTTCTACAACTTCACCCTTAACTCGATCCGTGGATCGGAAGGTGAGGGGAACATTAATTAAAATCAGATTACCATCTATATTTAATTCAAAAATAGCTTGAATAGGGTTAGGTGTTTCTGCTAATCCTTTTAAATCAGGATTACTAACTTTATAGTTTCCTATATCTCCTTTTTCAATTAACCAATAAGGAGTAGTTTGTACTTTAGGTAAAAGTATAGACTTAATTTCTTGCCACGCTTTGTTTTTAGACAATGATAGCTTTGTGTCAAGATTTACTGCTCCTACTATTTTCTCTATTGACACCTTAATTGGACTTGGATTTAGTGCTTTTAAAGTTATTTCGGTTAAAGTATTGGCAACACCTATTGGTTTAGAGGTGTTGAATTGTAATCTAAGACCTAAGCAATATTGAACAAGGTTGGTCACTTCCTTGAGTTTTACTGTGCGCCAATGGCCGGGTTTTAAAGCTTTAATTTTAGAGTGAATCTTCAATAATTGTTGGATACTTTTATAAGGTTTTTCAAAATTAAAATCAGCAAGTATCTCTTCAATAAGTAAGCCAATAGCTTTGCCTCCTTTAACTCTACTCCAGTTAGTATCAATTCCTTGAAAAGGGTTGTTTTTTTTTGGAATACTTCCGTTAATGAGTTCTAAATATTCTTCTTGACTTCCAAGGCCAGGAGAGCTTCCAAACCCCTGTGATTTATGCTGACTTCTACTTTTAGAAGCAATCTCAGCATTCGAGCGACCTAATAAATTATTAATGGGATTACTTTCTAGAGTAATCATATTTGATTTGTCAGCATTTTTAAATTTTTCTCTACTACCATAAGCCCACCATGAAGTGTTATAAAATTGGCGAGTAGGTTGCCAAATAGCAACATCATTTAATTGCTCAGGATATGCTTTTGGATTGGCTGCAAGCGAAAAGGCTATTTCACTTAAAATAGCAGAACTACTATGATGTCCGTGAGTACTTCCAGGAGTTCTATGGTCAAATCGATTAATAATAACATCAGGTTTAAATTCCCGGATACGAAAAACAATTTGTGCTAAAATCTCGTTTTTATTCCAAATTTCAAGTGTTTCGTCAGGATGTTTAGAATATCCAAAATCATTAGCAGTAGTGAAAAATTGCTGTCCTCCATCTATTTTTCTTGCCTCTAAAAGCTCCTGTGTTCTTATGAGTCCTAGACTTTCTCGGAGTTCTGTTCCAATTAAATTTTGTCCCCCATCTCCTCGGGTCATTGAAAGGTAAGCTGTATTGTAATTGTATTGATTTGAAAATAACGAAATTAATCTAGTATTTTCATCATCTGGATGTGCTGCAACATATAGCACTGATCCTAGAGTATTTAGTTTTTGTATTTTTTTATAGATCTCTGAGCTACTTTGTCCACTAACAGAAGTTACAGCAATCATAAGAAATATGTATATTCTTTGTTTCATAGCGAATTATTTTTTGCTGAATAATTAACAAAAACCTCTTCTACGAGATTTTTTAATCATCCTGTTTGGTAATTTAAGTGTTTTATTTTTTTTACTAAAATAAATGCTTTAAGATGATTTTTTTAGATGATTAATTTTTATTATTTCTTGTAATTTTTTATATACATGTGACACAGGAAGACCAATGATATTAGTATAACTTCCAGAGATTGATTCAATATATAAAGTGCCAAATAAGTCTTGTATGCCATATGCACCTGCTTTATCCATTGGGGAGCCTGTGGCAATATAATCTTGGATCGCTTTTTTGGAGACGAGACCAAAGGTTACTTCAGAAACAACATTAATACATTCCCAAGTTTCTTTTTGTAAGAACCCTACAGCAGTTATTACTTGATGTGTATCGTCAGAAAGTGTCTTTAGAATTTCTTCAGCATTTTGGATAGAGGTTGGTTTTCCTAGACATTTATTTCGATGCCAAACAATAGTGTCTGCAGTAATTATGATTTCATT
>CAJQQG010000009.1 GCA_905480425.1 uncultured Flavobacteriaceae bacterium
TTGAAGACAAAATATAATACGGTTCCAAACAGAAAAATGATCAGTAGTAATGCAAGGGGATAATATTGTAGTTTTTTTAATACCTCTGAATCACCATAATACAATTTTTGATCAACAACCATTAGCCCGGTATTGTCTTTATATTGTATTATAATGGGATCATTTTCTTTTTTTAATTGTGATAAAACTTTATAAAGCTCGGTAGAGTCCTGCTTCTCTTGTATCCAAGGTATATTTCTTATTTCAATAATATATCCGTCCTTATCTACTTGAATCATTGGGTTTATCCCTGAGCGCTGAAGCACTTCAAAAGTTAAGTTACTAAAATTTTGATTTTGAATGTATTCTTCTTGCGCCATCGCCCAAAGTTCCATTTTGGTTCTTTGTTCAACACTTAAATTTTGGAACAATCGATTAGTATTCCATAAAATAAGGGCCACAATGATAAAGGCAAAAAGAAACCAGCTATTTTTAAGCTGATTTTTTAAGATGCGAAGCAGCTTCATACTTAAGGTTTCCATACGAATATACATGAATTTGATAAATTGCTTGTATATGCAATACAGTCCGTAAAAACTTTTGTTATTTTTGTTTTAATACAAAAAAAACTATGGAAGTAAACGGAAAAATTAAATGGATTGACGAAACAAAAACCTACGGGTCAAACGGTTTTCGTAAAAGAGAAGTTGTTGTTACAACAGAAGAACAGTATCCGCAGCATATTTTAATTGAATTTATTCAAGATAAATGTGATTTACTTAACACCCATCAAGTAGGTCAATCTGTAAAAATAGGTATTAATATAAAAGGCAGAGAGTGGGTTAACCCTCAAGGGGAAACAAAATATTTTAATTCTGTGCAAGGATGGCGAATTGACGCTTCAGAAGGAGCAGTTCCATCTGAGATGCCCCCAATTCCTCCTGCAACAGCATTTGAACCTGCAGAAGGTGATCCAAATCAGGTTGAGGATGATTTACCGTTTTAACAATACCTCTTTAAAGCGAAAACAATCTATTAAGTGATCATTTACCATACCTGTGGCTTGCATAAATGCGTAAATAATAGTTGGGCCTACAAACTTAAATCCTTTTTGTTTTAGGTCCTTACTTAAGGTAACTGCTAGTGGGCTAGAAGAAGGTATATCTGCTGAATTCTTAAATAAATTAATTATGGGAGCGCCATCTACAAATTCCCATAAATAGTTGGAAAAACTCCCCTGTTTTGATTGAATTTCAATAAAGGCGTTTGCGTTTTGAATAGTGGCACTTATTTTTAATCGGTTTCTAATGATGCCACGATTATTCATTAATTCCTTTTCTTTTTGACTATTATAATGTAATATTTTATGGTAGTCAAATTGATCAAAAGCTTTTCTGAATTCAGGTCTTTTTCGTAAAACAGTAATCCAGCTTAAGCCTGCCTGAAATGTTTCCAAGGTTAGAAATTCGAAAAGAGTTTGCTCTTCAAATACGGGTACTCCCCACTCTGTGTCATGGTATTTTTCATAGAGGTTATCACCCTTACACCAACCGCATTTACGTTGTGTCTGCATAATGTTAAGGTATAAAAAAAGCACCCAATATTGGGTGCTTTTTTTAAGATTAGCTTTTAGGAATTATCCTAATGCTACGCGTTCAAAAGCAGTAACCTCAGTGTCACCAACAGATTTTATATAACCAGCAACAGAGAGTTTACTGTCTTTGATATAATCTTGGTTTACTAAAGTATTATCCTTAAAGAAACGTTTCATTTTTCCTTTGGCAATATTATCTAACATAGCTTCTGGTTTTCCTTCTTGACGTAATTGATCTTTTGCAATTTCAATTTCTTTCTCAATAATTGAGGCATCAACACCGTCTTCATTTAAAGCAATAGGATTCATTGCAGCAGCTTGCATAGCAACATTTTTGGATACTTCAGCGGCATTATCTATTACTGTAGATAGACCAACAAGGGTTGCTATTTTGTTTCCAGCATGAATGTAAGAACCAACGTAAGGCGCACGTAGTGTTTTAAATCCACCAATTTCAATTTTTTCTCCAATGACACCTGTTTGTTCTATTAATTTCTCAGCAATTGTCATTCCTTGGAATTCAGCAGTAAGAAAGTCTTCTAATGAATCACATTCTAAGGCTAAATCAGCAAGTGCATTTGCTAAAGTTAAATAAGTATCATTTTTGGCAACAAAGTCGGTTTCACAGTTAATTGAAAGAACAACACCTTTAGTATTGTCACTATTAACTTTAGCTAAAGCAGCTCCTTCAGAGGAATCTCTGTCAGCACGATTAGCAGCGACTTTTTGTCCTTTTTTACGTAATACCTCAATAGCTTTGTCAAAATCTCCTTCAGCTTCAACAAGTGCTTTTTTACAGTCCATCATTCCCGCTCCAGTAGATTGACGGAGTTTATTTACTTCAGATGCAGTAATTTTCACAGTTCTATTAATTTATGAGTTGGTTTTTTCTTCTTTTTTTCCTTCAGAAGACTTTTCTGAAGCCCCTACAGCTGGTGCTTTTTCAACAGACGGTGCTACCTCAACAACAGCTTCAGCAGCTTCAGTTTTTTTAGCAGCAGCTTCCATGTTTTTAGCATCTTCTTCTTTTTCGTTTTTACGTTCTTTTAAACCTTCAGCCAGTGCTCCGGTAACAAGACCTAAAATTTTATCAATCGATTTTGATGCGTCATCATTTGATGGAATTACAAAATCTACATCACGAGGGTCAGAGTTTGTGTCAACCATAGCAAAAATGGGAATATTTAATTTTTGAGCTTCCTTAACTGCAATGTGTTCACGTGTAGTATCTACAATGAAAAGAGCTCCAGGAAGACGAGTCATATCCGTAATTGATCCTAAGTTTTTTTCTAATTTAGCTCTAAGACGACTTACTTGTAAACGTTCTTTTTTAGAAAGTGTTTCAAAGGTTCCATCTTTCTTCATTCGATCGATAGACGCCATTTTTTTTACGGCTTTACGAATCGTTACAAAGTTTGTAAGCATCCCTCCAGGCCAACGCTCAGTAATGTATGGCATGTTTACCGTTTTCGCTTTTTCAGCTACGATATCTTTTGCTTGTTTTTTTGTAGCTACAAAGAGTATTTTACGTCCTGATGCGGCAATTTTTTTTAGAGCTTCGTTAGTTTCTTCAATCTTTGCAGCAGTTTTATAAAGATTGATGATGTGAATTCCATTACGTTCCATATAAATATAGGGAGCCATATTTGGATTCCATTTTCGTGTTAAGTGTCCGAAATGTACACCTGCCTTTAGCAGGTCATTTACTTCTATTTTTGCCATTTTGTTTTAGTTTACGTTCCTTTTGAATAGCAACAAGCATTGAAGCTTGTTTAGATGCTAAACTAACATCCGCATTAGCGGTTTAAGCAACTGGTTATTTAATAAATATATGAACTTTGTTTTGCCAAAGACAAAACGGGTACCAATTAACGTTTTGAGAATTGGAATTTTTTTCTTGCTTTTTTCTGACCGAATTTCTTACGTTCTACCATCCTGGGATCACGAGTCAATAAACCTTCTGGCTTTAATTCTATACGATGTTCTTCGTTAATTTGGCAAAGCGCTCTAGAAATGGCAAGACGAACGGCTTCTGCTTGTCCGTTTGAACCACCACCTTTAACAGTAACTTTTAAATCGTAGTTTCCTTCTGTATTAGTTAACATAAAAGGCTGTTGTATTTTGTACTGTAACGTAGGGGTTGGAAAGTACGTTGCGTAATCTTTTTGATTTACCGTGATTTTACCTTTTCCTTTACTCACGAATATACGAGCAACAGAGGTTTTACGACGGCCAATAGTATGAATAGTATCCATTATAAAAATTCGTTTATATTAATGGTTTTTGGATTTTGTGCGTCTTGTTCATGCTCGGAATTCCCGAATACACGTAAATTTCTAAATAATTCAGCACCTAATTTATTTTTAGGTAGCATTCCGCGGACAGCATTTTCAACCAGACGTGTGTCTCTTTTATTATGTAACTGTGTGGCATTTAACCTGCGCTGTCCGCCTGGATAACCCGTGTGACGAATGTATTCTTTTTGCTCCCATTTGTTACCACTCAAAGTAACATGTGCCGCATTTACAACAATAACGTTGTCTCCACAGTCTACGTGAGGAGTGAAGTTAGTTTTGTATTTACCACGTAAAAAGTTCGCAATAATTGCAGAAACTCTTCCAAGTGGAAGGTCTTTTACGTCTACTAAGACCCACTTTTTGTTGACCGTATTTGGGTTGGCAGAAATTGTTTTGTAACTTAGTGTATTCACAATAAATATTTTAAATCCGTTAAAAATTGTTTCAACGGGCTGCAAATGTACGA
The DNA here is from genome assembly GCA_905480425.1 of uncultured Flavobacteriaceae bacterium. Taxonomy (GTDB): domain Bacteria; phylum Bacteroidota; class Bacteroidia; order Flavobacteriales; family Flavobacteriaceae; genus MS024-2A. The sequence goes on from CAJQQG010000009.1 coordinate 4,337, forward strand.
TTATAAATCGCTTTGTAAAATTTTTTATTCTAATTTTTTATGGACGGAAAAAGAAGGCCTAGTTTTATTAGTGTGCCTCTAACCAATTGTTTCCAATTCCGATATCAACAACCAAGGGGACATCAATGTCAAAGGCATTTTCCATTTCATTTTTAACCATAGTTTTTAAAGCATCTACCTCTTCTTTTGGTACATCAAAAACAAGTTCATCATGAACCTGTAGTAACATTTTTGATTTCCATGATTCTGATTTTAAACGTTTTTGAATGGCAATCATGGCTAGTTTTATAATGTCTGCGGCACTTCCCTGAATAGGAGCATTTACTGCATTTCGTTCAGCAGCCCCTCTTACAATAGCATTTTGTGAATTTATATCTTTCAAATAGCGCCTTCTTCCCAGTACAGTTGCTACATATCCATGGTCTCTAGCAAAATCTACTTGATCTTTTATGTAGGCACGCAATTTTGGGTAGGTAGCATAATAGGTTTCAATAAGTTCTTTAGCTTCTGCACGACTTAAATCAGTTTGCTGACTAAGACCAAAAGCTGAAACGCCATAAATAATTCCAAAATTTACCGTTTTAGCATTACTGCGTTGTGCTCTAGTAACTTTTTCTAATGGAACTTCAAATACTTTTGCAGCTGTAGCTCTATGAATGTCTTCATTGTTTTGAAAGGCAGAAAGCATTCCTACATCTTTACTAAGTGCAGCGATAATTCGCAATTCGATTTGTGAGTAATCGGCTGCAAGTAATACATGATTTTCATCTCTTGGAATAAAAGCTTTTCTAACTTGTTGACCTCGCTCTGTTCTAATTGGAATGTTTTGAAGATTAGGTTTATTACTACTTAAGCGACCTGTTGCCGCAACGGCTTGATTATAGATGGTATGAACACGTCCTGTTTTTGGGTTAATTTCATTTGGAAGCGCATCAACATAGGTGTTCTGTAGTTTTTGAAGAGAACGCCAATCTAAAATTTTTGAAATGATAGAGTGTTCTTTTGCTAAATAAGATAGAACATCTTCTGCAGTAGAATACTGCCCTGTTTTCGTTTTTTTGGGCTTATCAACCAATTTTAATTTATCAAAAAGAATTAATCCTAATTGTTTTGGAGAGGCAAGATTAAAAGTTTCTCCAGCTATTTCAAAAATGTTTTTTTCTAAAACTGTAATGTCTTGTGAAAGTTTTTTAGATAAAACATTCAAAAAAGGAACATCTAAATTAATTCCCTCACATTCCATATCTGTTAATACAGAGAGAAGGGGAAGCTCCACTTTTTCATAAAGTCCTAGCGTCTTTGCAATACTCATTTCATTGTGAAAATATTCTTTTAGTTGAAGTGTAATGTCAGTATCTTCAACTGCGTATTCGGTTTGTTGCTCTAAGGAAACATCTCGCATATTACCTTGATTCTTTCCTTTTTTACCAATTAATTCAGTAATGGGCTGAGGAGAATAATTTAAATAGGTTTCTGCCAATATATCCATGTTATGTCTCATGTCAGGATTAATTAAATAATGCGCAATCATGGTATCAAAAAGAGGTGCATTTACTTCAATTCCATATGATCGAAGTACTTTTAAGTCATATTTAAGATTATGACCTATTTTCTGAATTTTGGTATTTTCAAAAAATGTTTTTAAAGGGCCAAGAAGTTTTTGAGCTTCTTCTTTTTTTTCAGGAAGGGCTAGATAATATCCCTTTCCTTTAGACCAAGAAAAGGCAATTCCCACTAATTCCGCCTGTAAGGAGTCTATTGAGGTAGTTTCTGTATCAAAACAAACACTTTTTTGTTGCATTAACTCGTTGATCAATTGAGTTACTGCATAGGGTGAATTTACATATTGATACCAATGTTTATTGGAGACTAAATTCTGTTTTTTATCAACACTATTTTCAGTCACTTTCCCACCCCCAGGGGTAGAAAAAAGATCAAATTGTTGTCCTTGTTGGCTAGACTTGTTTATGTTTTGTTTTGCTTCGAATTCAATGGTTGTGTTCTGTGGAAAAAATATTTTCTTAAAATTTTCGGCCATTCTTCGGAATTCTAATTCTTCAAAAAGGATTCCTACAGCATTTTCATCTGGAGTAGTTAATTCATATAACGTTGACTCAAAAGTGACAGGTACATCTAAAAGGATGGTAGCTAAAACCTTGGAAAGGACACCTAACTCTTTATTTGCTTCAATTTTTTCCTTAAGTTTCCCCTTGATTTCATGAGTGTTTTCTAAAAGATTTTCCATGCTACCGTATTCCTTTAGGAATTTCTTAGCCGTTTTATCTCCTACGCCTGGAAGCCCTGGTATATTATCTACAGCATCTCCCATCATCCCTAAATAATCAATAACTTGTTCTGGACGATCAATTTCAAATTTTTCTTGGACTTCTGGTATTCCCCATATTTCAATTCCATTTCCCATTCTAGATGGGCGATACATAAAAATATTTTCAGAAACTAATTGTGCAAAATCTTTATCAGGGGTTACCATAAAAACTTTATACCCTTCTTTTTCAGCTTGCTTTGCAAGGGTTCCTATAATATCATCCGCTTCAAAGCCTGCCTTTTCAATTACAGGGATGTGCATGGCCTCTAAAATCTTTTGAATATAAGGGACAGCAATTTTGATGGCTTCTGGAGTTTCATCACGATTGGCCTTATAGTCTGTAAAAAGTTTTGTTCTACTTTCAGATCCCCCTTTATCAAAACAAACGGCAAGATGGTCAGGTCGTTCTCTTTTTATTACATCTAATAAGGAATTTGTAAACCCCATAATAGCAGAGGTATCCATTCCTTTTGAATTTATTCTAGGGTTTTTAATAAATGCATAATAACCTCTAAAAATAAGGGCAAATGCATCTAATAAAAAAAGTCGTTTTTGGTTACTCATAGGCTAAATATATAAAACCCTAGGGCAAGGAGAATCATCCTTCTATTTTATTTAATAATAGACTTATTTTTTCAACAATAGAAGGCATATCCCAGCCTAATTCTATGTGTAGTGATTCTGTTTTCCCATGGTTAATAAAAGTATCTGGTATACCCTCTAATTGAACAGGAAGAGTGTAGTTTTCTTGAGCAGCAAATTCAAGTACTGCACTTCCAACGCCTCCAGCTTTTACTCCGTCTTCAAAAATAATAAGAGCTTTATGTGTTTTACATATAACATGTAACATTTGAGTATCTAGAGGTTTTACAAAACGCAAATCATAATGAGAAAAAGCATCTGAATTGGTACTATTTTTAATTGCATCTTCAATAATTGTTGCCAATGTTCCCAATGAAAGAATAGCAATGGTAGTTCCTTTTTTTAATAAGCGTCCTTTCCCCCATTGGATTGTTTTGAAGTCATATACCTCTTTTGTTTTTGTGGTATAGCCTCTTGGATATCGAATGGCTAAGGGATGTTTTATTCCTTGTTGAGCGGTAAACATCAGATTTTGTAATTCTTCTGCATCTGAGGGGCTCACAATATGTAAGTTTGGAATACACCTCAAAAAAGAAAGATCAAATACACCATGGTGGGTGGACCCATCGTGACCTACTAACCCTGCACGATCAATACAAAAAATAACACCTAAATTTTGTAGGGCTACATCATGAATTACTTGATCATAAGCCCGTTGTAAAAAAGTTGAATAAATGACACAAAAAGGCAGCATGCCCTGGGTAGCCATTCCAGCAGCAAGCGTAACGGCGTGTTGCTCAGCAATACCAACATCAATACAACGTTCTGGTATCTCCTCCATCATTTTAACAAGTCCACTTCCGGTAGGCATAGCGGGTGTAATGGCAATAATTTTTTTGTTTTTTTTGGCCAATTTGAGTAGTGTATTTCCAAAAACTTCTTGAAATTTAATTTTTTGATGACTTTGAAGAGGATTGAGTTTTCCGGTCATTGGGTCAAATTTTCCGGGCGCATGATACGTAACTTGATGGTCTTCTGCAGGAAGAAGACCTTTCCCTTTTTTTGTTACAATATGTAAAACACGAGGACCAGAAACTTTTTTTTGATACTCAAAGGTTTTGATTAGCAAATGAATGTTATGTCCATCAATGGGTCCTGAATAATCAAGATTAAGGGCTTTAAAAAAGTTTGGTGCTTTTGATGTTTCTTTTTTTGCAGTTTCAAAATAGTTTTTTAATGCGCCAACACTTGGATCAATACCCATTGTATTATCGTTTAGTATTACCAACACATTTGCCTGAGTAGTTCCTAAATGATTCAATGCTTCAAAGGCCATACCATTTGCAATGGACGCATCACCAATAATGGCAATATGCTGCTTGTTATTCCCTTTTAATTTTGAACTTAATGCCATTCCTAAAGCTGCAGAAATTGAAGTTCCAGCATGCCCTGTGCCAAATGAATCAAAGAGACTTTCTTCTCTATTTGGAAAGCCACTAATGCCTCCTTTTTGGCGTAATTTTTTAAAAGCGGATTTTCGTCCAGTTAACATTTTATGCCCATAAGCTTGATGACCTACATCCCAAATTAAAATATCATCAGGAGTGTTAAAGCAATAGTGCAAGGCAACTGTAAGTTCAACGGTTCCTAAACTTGATCCAAGATGACCCTCTCCTTTTGATAAAGCACGAATTATTTCTTTTCTTAACCAAGTTGCAAAGTCAGGCAATTCAACTTGAGAAAGTTGTCGCAATTCTTCAGGATAAGAAACTGATGAAAATTGATAATCTGACATGATGTAAAGGTAACAGAAATATAGGGGCTATAAATGCCTTTGGAATTTGTATTTTTGAACATGGAACTAGACGATAATTATTTCATGAGCTTAGCCCTTGCCGAGGCAAGAAAAGCGGCTCTTGCAGATGAAGTTCCTGTGGGGGCAATTGTTGTTGTTGGTCAGCGTATTATTGCACGTGCACACAATTTAACAGAACAATTAAATGATGTAACAGCACATGCAGAAATGCAAGCCATTACTTCAGCAGCAAATTATCTTAATGGAAAATATTTAGTGGGCTGTTCCCTTTATGTCACCTTAGAACCTTGTATTATGTGTGCAGGAGCATTAACTTGGAGTCAATTAGAGCGAGTGGTATATGGTGCTTCGGACCCTAAAAGAGGCTTCCATCAAGCTGCACTTTCGCTTCATCCTAAGACAACTGTTTTAGGAGGGATAATGGCTGAGGAGGCCAAATTGTTATTAGATGATTTTTTTAGAGAAAAAAGGAAATAAAAAAGCACCTCATTGCTGAAGTGCTTATGCTTTTTGTAATAATATGTAAATTATAATACAGTAATACTGGAAGCTTGCTTCCCTTTTTTACCATCTTCTTCTACATACTCTACTTTTGCCCCTTCTCTTAGGGTCTCACCGTTAAGTGCTGAAATGTGAACGAAAACGTCTTCTCCAGAGTCATCGTTTGTTATAAAACCAAATCCTTTAGCTTCATTGAAAAATTTAACCGTACCAGTCATTGTATATTTTGTATTAATTATTTTGGCAAAGTTACGTTTAAAATCTGTAAATAAAACTTTTTTTAACACTTTTTATCTATCAAAGTATTTGATTATCAATCTTTTTAGAAAATTATTGATAAAAAAAAATAAGTAATAATGGGAATTTAAAAGCGTTTTTTAAAAATAAATTTAATTGTAATTATTTTCTAAATTTAGATGTAGCTTCTTGTTTTTTTCGCATCTTTTTAAGGTTTTCTTCACTCATTGTATAATCTTGAAGGCGTTTTCCTTTCCAATGATGGTATAAAAATAGGGGGAGATAAATAAAGGCACCACCCAAAACGGTAAACCCAATAATACGTTCACCGGTTGAAAAGTCAATTTGAGCTTTATAATAAATTCCACAGGCAAGAGCTACCAAAAGAATAAAAAACAAAACACGTAAGATTATTTTCATTCCTTCTCAGTTGCTCTTGATTGAAGTGCTAATTCTTTGAGTTGACTTGCATCCAATGCAGCTGGAGCATCAATCATGATATCGCGGCCACTATTATTTTTTGGAAAGGCAATAAAGTCTCTAATGGTTTCTTCGCCACCTAATATTGCAACCAATCGATCTAATCCAAATGCTATTCCTCCATGTGGGGGAGCACCAAACTGAAAGGCATTCAACAAAAAGCCAAACTGAGCTTGGGCTTCTTCTTTAGAAAAGCCCAATAAATCAAACATCTGTGATTGTAGTAATTGATCATGAATTCTAATGGATCCTCCACCAATTTCATTTCCATTTAATACCAAATCATAGGCATTGGCTTTCACTGATCCCGGATCAGTTTTTAGTAAGTTCAGTTGCTCTGGTTTAGGCGCTGTAAAAGGATGATGCATCGCATGATAGCGCTTACTTTCTTCATCCCATTCTAACAAGGGAAAATCTGTTACCCATAGTGGAGAAAATTCTTCAGGATTTCTTAGCCCTAGTTTTTCTGCTAATTCCATTCTTAAGGCGCTTAATTGAGTTCGGGTTGTTTGTGTTTCACCAGAAAGGACTAAAATTAAATCTCCGGGCTTAGCACTACAACAGGATGCCCATCCACTTAAATCTTCTTCAGTAAAGAATTTATCTACGGAAGATTTATAACTCCCATCCACATTACACTTTACCCAAATCAAACCTTTTGCACCAATTTGAGGTCGTTTTACCCAATCAATTAATGCATCTATTTCTTTTCTACTCATTTTAGCAGCCTCAGGTACTGCAATTCCTACAACTAGCTCCTGACTATCAAAAACTCCAAATCCTTTGCCTTGTGCAACATTATTTAATTCATTAAAAGTCATTCCAAAACGAATATCTGGCTTGTCGTTTCCATAGGTTTTCATTGCCTGATCATATGATATTCTTGGAAAAGGTCTGGGTTTAATTCCTTTAATGGTTTGTAAAAGATGTTGGGTTAAGCCTTCAAATTGATTTAAAACATCTTCCTGTTCTACAAAAGTCATTTCACAATCAATTTGAGTGAATTCTGGCTGACGGTCTGCTCTTAAATCTTCATCGCGAAAACACTTAACAATTTGAAAGTATTTATCCATTCCACCGACCATTAACAATTGTTTAAACGTCTGTGGAGACTGGGGTAAAGCATAAAACTGACCTTCATTCATGCGAGAAGGTACAACAAAATCACGCGCTCCTTCTGGAGTAGATTTTATCAAATAAGGTGTTTCAACATCAATAAAACCAGTTTGAGTCAAATAATTTCTTACTGCCATTGAAACTTGAGATCGAAAGATCAATTTTTCCTTAACAGTATTTCTTCGAATATCTAAATAACGATATTGCATACGTAATTCTTCTCCTCCATCTGTACTATCTTCAATGGTGAAAGGAGGCGTTTTTGCTTGGTTGAGAACCGTTAATTCTTCTACTAAAACTTCAATATCACCTGTGGCAATATTTGGGTTTTTAGATTCTCGTTCAATTACCCTTCCTTTAACTTTAATAACAAATTCTCTTCCTAGGGTTTGCGCTTTCTCAAAAACAGTTTTTGGAGTTCGTTCTTCATCAAATACTAATTGGGTTATCCCGTAACGATCTCTTAAATCAGTCCAAATGATAAAGCCTTTATTTCTGTTTTTTTGTACCCACCCCGAAAGGGTTATTGTACTTTTTAGATGTTCTAAGGAGAGTTCTCCACAATGGTGTGTTCTGTACATGGTTTTCTTAATGTATGACAAAAATAAAAAATCCTAAGGCGTGAACCCTAGGATTTCAATTTCTTTATAAAATCCTTTTAAACCAAAGTTTAATCGAGTATACTATGGAAAATGTAGAAGGGACAATTACAAGGGTTAAAAAGGTAGCAAAAGTAAGTCCAAAAATCACCGTCCATGCTAGTGGCCCCCAAAAGATTACATTGTCTCCACCAATATAAATTTTCGGATCCCATTCAGAAAAAAGAGAGAAAAAGTCAATATTAAGTCCAATAGCTAAAGGAATAAGACCTAGTACCGTTGTGATGGCAGTTAAAATCACAGGACGTAATCTTGCGGTTCCACCTTCAACAATAGCTTCAGTTGCTAAATTTTTAGCTAACATTTCGCCTTCAGCAAGTTTTTCTGAACTACTTTTTCGATCAATTAGAAGTTGAGTATAGTCCAAAAGAACAACACCATTATTTACAACAATTCCTGCCAAAGCAATTATACCCATCATGGTCATTAAAATAACAAAAGGCATTTGGAAAGCAATTAAGCCTAAAAAGACACCTGTAAAACTTAAGAAAATAGAAAGTAATATGATAAGGGGTTTGGAAATAGAATTGAATTGAAAAACAAGTAGTAGTAAAATTAATCCTAAGGCTGTTGCTAATGCATTAGACAAAAAAGCCATATTTTTTTCTTGTTCTTCAATTTCTCCAGAAAACTTAAAACTGTCGCCGTCAGAAAGGGTATAATTTGTGAGGGCACCTTTCACCTGATCAACAACAGCATTTGCGTTATATCCAGCAAGTACAGAGGAATAAAGGGTTACAACACGTGTTAGACTTCGGTGTTTAATCGCATTAAAACTATTTTTCTTTTCTTTTCTTATTAGGGCAGAAACTGGGATCTCTCTAATTTTACCTGTAGCCTGATCTCTAAAAATAATGTTTTGATTGAACAATGCATTGTCATCATAACGGTTATCTTTATTAAACCTTACATTAATGTCATAATCATCTCCATCTCTTTTATAAACGCCTGCTTTTGAACCAAACAATGAGGTCCGAAGTAGTTGTCCAACTTGCGAAGCAGAAACGCCTAATTCTCCCGCTTTTTTTCGATCAATGTTTAATTCTAATCCTGGTTTGTTTTTATTTACGTTTATTTTAAGTTCTTCAACACCATCAACATTGATTCTACTTAGGTGTTTTTTCATTTTTTCTGCTGTTTGAATAAGGCCCAAATAATTTTTACCAGTAATTTCAATTGTAATAGGATATCCTGCTGGCGGACCATTTGCATCTTTCTCAACAGAAATTGAAACTCCAGGGAATTTTCCAAGTAATTGTTTTTGAATATCTTTTCGTAAAGATTCACTTGAGGTCCCTTCTCTAAACTTAAACTCTTGCATTGTAAGTGAAATCCTCCCCTTATGAGGAAGTTCATTTGTATTTCCAGCATCTATTTCTGGATTTCCAGCTCCTTCTCCAACCTGAGCAACTAGAGATTCTACCAAAAGATTAAATCCATTTTTATTGTATTGAGAACGCTCTATAACAGAGAAGATCTCTTGTTCTATTTTCTTAGTAGTTTCATTAGTTTTGGTAATTGCTGTTCCTTCGGGATATTCAATAAACACAAATATTTGTTTTGGTTGATTGTCTGGGAAAAATTCCACTTTAGGAGGGAAAATTCCCATTAATGCAAAAGAGGAAAACAGCAATAAAAAGGTACCGCCTAAGAAAAAATAAGGTTTAAAACCACTTAGCGCATAGGAAAGGAAGATTCTGTACCCATTTTCTAGACGTACTAAAAATGTATTTTGAAATACCGTAGCCCATTTTTTGATGAAAAACTTATAAAGCCAAAACAATAAAGGAATTAATATCATTAAGTTTCCAAAAACCCGAACAGAGGGTGATCCAAACAGGAGAATGATTCCAAGGCCCCCCATAAAAAAGGTAAGACGCCATAAACTTTTGAAACTTATTTCACGTTCACTTATTTCCATAAATTGAGAAACTAACATTGAGTTAAAGAAAATGGCAACAATTAACGACGATCCTAATACTACCGATAAGGTAATGGGAAAGTAGATCATAAATTCTCCCATTAAACCTGGCCAAGCTCCAAGAGGAAGGAAGGCCGCAATGGTAGTGGCAGTAGACACAATAATTGGAAATGCAATTTCACCAATTCCAGCTTTGGCAGCTGCAATCCGAGACATTCCTTCTTTTTCCATAAGACGGTAAACGTTTTCGACGACAACAATTCCGTTATCTACAAGCATTCCAAGCCCCATTACTAATCCAAAAAGCACCATCGTATTTAATGTATACCCTAAGGCAGACATAATCATAAAGGACATGAACATCGACATTGGAATGGCAAAACCAACAAATAATGCATTTCGAAATCCTAAAAAGAACATAAGAACTACTATAACTAAAATAACTCCAAAAATGATGCTGTTTACCAGTTCACTTACTTGGTTGAGGGTCATATTAGATTGATCATTTGAAATCTTAATTTCAAGATCAGAAGGCAGCCCTATTTCTTGAGGAACTAAAACTAATTCTTTTATTTGTTGTGAAGCAATTACAAGATTCTTACCCCCTCTTTTTATGACATCTAAGAGCACTGCTTTTTTTCCAAAAGAACGAGCAAACGAAGTTTTTTCTTTTTCCTTAAAGGAAATTTCTGCAAGATCACCAAGGTAAACTGGACCATTATCTGTTTTAACTACAAAACTTTTTAGCGCTTGTGGGTCTTGAATTTCCCCGGTAAGACGAATGGTTCTTCTCTGTCCACCGCTTACGATATTTCCGCTAGAGATAGTTGTATTTTCTCTCGAGATAGCACCTAAAATATCATTAAAAGAAACCTTTGCAGCGGTCATCTTATAAATATCCACAGCTACTTCAACTTCAAATAATTGAATTCCCCTAATGTTTACTTCTTTGATTTCTGGTAATTGCTCAATCCTACTTTCAAGTCTTTCTGCATAGACTTTTAACTGTTCAATAGGATAATCACCAATTAAACTAATATTTAAAATAGGTTGTAATTCAGAAAAGTCTAACTCAAAAATATTAGGTTCTACTTTAGCATTGTTAAACACAGGCCAGTCTGCTCCAGAAGTAATTCCATCTGCTAGATCTTTTACCTTTTGTTTTGCATCATCAATTGAAATACTTTCATCAAATTCTACTACAATTACAGAAAAATCTTCGGAGGATGTAGACCTAATCTCAACTAAGTTAGGAACCCCTTTTAAGGCTTCCTCCAAAGGATCTGTAACCGTTCTTTCAATATCTTCAGCTGTGTTTCCAGGATAAATAGTATTAACAAATATTTTAGTATCGTTAATTTCCGGGAATGATTCTCTGGGCATATTGAAATAAGAACTTATTCCTAAAATGAAAAAGATGGCCATAATCACATAGATTATAGTCCGGTGATCAATTGCCCAGGACGAAAAAAGAAATTCTTTTGTATTTGATGTTTTCATTGACTTTGCCATTATTGTTCAATTCTTTTTACTTTTTGCCCAGTAACTAAAAGACTGACTCCTTCATCGACAATTAAATCTTCAGTATTAACTCCTTTAGTTATTTCAACCAATTCATCTTTAGACATACCTAGGGTTACAAATCGTTGTTCCGCTATGTATCCATTATTTTCTTCTTGTCCTGTTAGGATAAACACAAAAGAATTTCCCTTGGCATTTTTTCTAATCACTCTAAATGGAATCATTAAAGCTTCTAGATTTGAATAATCAACAATACTTAAACGTGCATTTAAATTAGGCTTAATCATTCCAGTTGGGTTTTTAATAGGTGCCTCTACTCTAAAAGTCCTGTTGTTCGGTTGGATAAAATTTCCAGTTTGACGCACAACAGTGTTTTGAGTTACATTAAGAACAGGGATTGATACTTTTGCTAAACTTCCTTTTGTAATATTTGCTAAATAGTTTTCAGGAACATCAGATTCAACATACATATTATCAAGATTTACAATTCGCATTATAGGAGTCATTCCTGGAGCAAGTGTGGATCCTTTTTGGGCAATTATTTCATCAATAACTCCGCTGAAGGGAGCGTATATTTTAGTTTTAGAAAGTTGGTTGCGCATTTGAGCAACCTGTTTTTGTTGAGACTTAAATCGTGTTTTTGCCTCCAAATACATCATCTCTGAACCAATTTTTTGATCCCATAGGCGCTGGGTCCGCTCAAAAGTGGTTTTAACTAATTCTAGTTGAAGTTTCATTTGATCTAACTGATCCTGGAGCCCAGCACCATCAATTACTGCCAACAAGGTTCCTTTTTTAACTTCTTGACCTTCTTTTACTAAAATTTGATTTAACCTTCCTCCAAATTCAGGAAATAATTGAAGGTTTTTACGTGTTTTGATATTGGCTTGAATTTCAATGGTATGATTGAAAATCTGAGGTTTTATTTCAAGGGCAGTAACTAAGACTCGTTTTTGGCTGCCTGAGATTTTTTCAAGCTTTTGATTTAATGAGTCTAAAGCAAGTGTTAATCCTTTTATTTGTAGAGTATAGTTTGCTTTTTGGATTTGAAGTTCGTCTAAAGTACCCTTATTGGAAGTAATTGATGATACTACTTTTTCTGTTTCTTGGCCACAGGCCACTAAAAGAAAAGAAAAGCTGAGAGATATAATGGTCTTTTTCATAATTTTTATTGTTGAGATGTGTTAAGAAGAGTCTCAAGGCCTATTTTTTTTTGCACAACACTTTGAATAGCTTTTAAGTAATTGTTTTGAGCACTATAAAGTTGAAGCTGAGCTTGGCGTAATTCAAAAGAACCAACCATGCCTTCAAAATATTTAATTTGGTTTTTATTTTTAATTCGATTAGCTAACGCTAAATTTTCTTTAGAGGTAAAATAATTTTCTACTGCTAGTTTATATTTGTTTGAAGCAGCTTGAGTTTCAATAAAAATCCGCTCCTTAGTTTCTTTTAATAAAGATCTTGCCTGAGACACCGAAATTTTGGCCTTTTGAGAACTAGCGCGCCGCTTTAATGAGCTAAAAAGAGGGACTTGTAATTGAACGCCAAATAGAGAGGCTCCAAACCATTTTTGATCAACATTTGTAAAAGTAAACGATTCACTGTTTCCAGTATAATTTCCATTTAAAAAAGCTGATATCCTAGGAAGGCTTTTTGAACGTTCGTACCTGTACAATAAGCTCTCTGAAAGTAAATTATTTTCAGCTATTTTAATATCAATATTATTTTCTATTTTAAAATTCTCATCAGTTATTTTGAATAAGTCTGGTGTTGTTAGCACCTCAAGGCTGTCAGATAAAAACAAAGGTGATGCAGTAGGAAAGCCTAGAAGAAGTTTCAACATGTTAAGTGTGGTTCGCTCCATATTCTGAGCATAACGCAATTGACTTTCAACACCAGAAAGCGTAAGGCGAAGTTGCTCAACACTTTGTTCTTCATCAAAACCATTTTTAAAAAGCTGAATTAATTCAATCAGGTTACTATTTAAATTACCTCTATTTTTCTCTAAAAAACTAATATTTTCTCTAACCAATAATACAGAGAAGTAACTATTGACGATGTTTTTCCGAATTCCAAGGACTGTTTTCTCTAAAATGTTTTTTGAAGCATCAAGATAAACTTTAGTGGCTTCTATTCCAACGACATAGGAACCATCAAAAATTAATTGATTTAATGTTATACCAGCAGACATAGTTTGAGGAGTTCCAAATTGAACTTCTGCAAATTCCCCATCATTCCCCCCAAAAAATTGAGCTGGTATTAGAGAAGTGGGTAGTTCAATAAAGTTTTGGTAATCAGCTCTAGCTCTTAATTGAGGTAATCCTGTCGCTATGGTTTTCCATTTTTCTTTGTATGCCTTTTGTACCTCTAAGTTTGCATTAATTATGTTTCGGTTATTTTCCAGCCCAAATTCAATAGCTTCCTCTAGGGTAACTGCTTCAGGAAAATCTTGAGCCTGGAGGACACTTAGGCCAAAAAAAAGGAGTTGAAGGATGTTTGTTTTTTTGATCATAAATCCATTTCTTTTTTATAATTCTCTAATTTTATAATCCCCTCATGTGTACACAAGGCACGAAGATGATATTCCGAAAAATTTAGAAGTAAATCCTCAATTTTATAGATTTCAATTGGGAATAATTTGATGTTTGTGATACCACGAATTCCATTAAAGAAAATCCTAACCACAAAATCTACATCAATATCCTTTCTAAATATTCCAGTTTGGATCCCCTCCTGAATACTATTTGAAAACAGCCCACTTAATGCACTAAATTCTTTTTCTTTTAATTTTGAGTATAGTGAAGGGTAATATTTTTGTAATTGGTATTGAGGAGAATTTTTTTCACTTGACAAATGATTTAATGCCTCTTTTTTTATTTGGTAAAGCTCTATTATAGGGTCTTTAGATTGTTTTGATATAACATTTATTTTCTTTATTATTCCATCTAAATGATTCACAGCGCTTTGCTCAACTAATTCGTCTTTTGTGGGAAAGTGAACGTAAATTGTTTTTTTTGAGACCCCCATGTGTTTGGCAATGTCATCCATGGTGACACTTTTATATCCGTATTGTAAAAAAAGCTGGATTGATTGATCCACAATTTTTTTTTTCATTGCCTAATTTTTGGCAAATATACAAAAGGAAACTTTAGAAACAAAAAAAGTTTCTTCCGTTTTTATAGCTTTACTATTCCGTTAAAATCATATTTTTAAAAAAAATAATTAATGGAATCACTTTCCAGGTATCAAATATTGTTCGATAATTATCTTGAAAATAATAAACAAAAGTCCAAACCTCATGGACTTTATGCTCCCATACAATACATATTAAGCTTGGGAGGAAAGCGGTTACGACCTTTGTTAGCTCTCATGGCAACTGAAGCTTTCGGGAATAAGCCAGAAGATGCATTACCCGCAGCTCTTTCTGTAGAAGTCTTTCACAACTTCACGTTAATACACGATGATATTATGGATCAAGCTCCCCTAAGAAGAGGCGCTCCTACCGTACATAATAAATGGGATGAAAATACAGGAATACTTTCAGGAGACGCAATGTTAATTCAAGCATATCAATGCTTAGAATCTTACCCAAATGAACTTTTCGTCAAGCTCATTAATCATACCAGTAAAACGGCTTTAGAAGTTTGTGAGGGGCAACAATATGATATGGATTTTGAAACTCAAAAAGATGTTACAATCTCTGCTTATCTGGAAATGATTCGACTTAAGACAGCAGTTTTAGTTGGACATTCTCTAAAAATAGGCGCATGGATTGGGAATGCCTCCGATCAAGAGGCTCAATTACTATATGACTTTGGTGTTTTATTAGGGCTGGCATTTCAAATCCAAGATGATTATTTAGACGCTTTTGGTGATCCGAAAGATTTTGGAAAACAAGTGGGAGGTGATATTCTTGAAAATAAAAAAACAATACTTTATCATGAAGTGATGAAAATTGGAAATACTAAAGAAAAAGAGGCGCTTTTTCATTGGTATGATACCATTGAAAAAAACAATCAAAAAGTAATAGCCGTAAAAAATATATTTAAAAGTAGTGGCGCATCAATAGCCAGTCAAAAATTAGTTACTTCTTATACGGAAGATGCATTTAAAAAACTCGAAAGCTTAATTATTTCTGCGCAAGGAAAAGAGCTATTAATTGAATTTGGGCAGAATTTGATGAACAGAAAATTCTAAAACAATCTTTTTACAAGGGCCCTTAAGAACCAGCTAATTTGACGTAAAGAAAAAGAAGAAGCAATTTTAAGTTCTTCAATAAAGCTTGTTTTTTCATCTAGAAAACGAAAGATTGTTAAAGGACTGTTTTTGTTAAACATCCGTTCAAATAATTTACTACCCTGGCTATTGTATTTGGAAAGTACATCTAAAAAAAGAAGGTCATAAAACCAAAATCTATTTTTAATATTAAAATGATTCAATGGTTTTCCTGTTTTTAAAAAAGAAACAACTTTTGAAACATTCCGACTGGTATTCATAAAGGTAAAGCCCGTACTAGCTTTTGTCCATCCTCCTGCAGTCCCAATATTTAACAATGAGGGTGTATTGAATTGATCAAAAGGAAAGCTACTCATAGGAATATTTCCTTGTTCTTTTTCTTCAATTTCATACTCTGTAATCCTCTGATTTTTTAAATAGGATATAATACCTTCTTCATATTCCTTTTTTTCTAAAAGATTTGCTGAAAAAAGTGTGTATTCTACAAGTGCATTTTTTGAGTCAAGCGGTAAAACATACAAAAAACGCGTTTCTTTTTTTTGCTCAATATTAAAATCCATAAATAAGATTTTGTTTGGATCAAATTGTTCTGACTTTGTTTTAATAAACCACCCTATAAAATGTTGTTTTAATACAGGATACTTTTTTTGATTGTAAAGAGCAGTTGGATCGAATACACTGTTAAAAACATTTTTTGAGCTAAACGTACCTTCTGTGGTAATTACTTTAGAGGCGTTACCTTCAGTTTTTAGTGCTGTTATTTCCGCAGATAAATACTGAATATTTTTTTGGCTTTCAATTTTTTCACGACAGGCTTTATAAAAGCCTTTTGAACGCAGCATCTTATATTGATATGGAGCTAACTTAAAGTCTAATGAAACTGAGGATGATAAGAAAGTAGCAACATCCCATTTTTTTTCTAATAGTTCCTCAAAAGCACCTTCTTTTTTTCCCCAAAAAGACCATGTTCTGTCATTTGTATTTTTTGATTCCTTTTCAATTAAAAGAATATCCTTTTTTGAAAAAAAAGGATCCTCACTCAAGGCATAAAGAAGTAAAAGTCCAGAGGCGCCTCCTCCACATATAATATAATCAAAAACTGGCTTTTCCATAGACTTTAGTAAAAGTAATTAAAACAGTCTAAATTTTATTGAATTCCAAAGGAACTCTTTACTTTTACACAAAATTAAATAAATTGGAAAAAATACTTTTCTTTTTTGAAGGAATAGACCCTGTATTAGCTGCGTTTTATGCAACCTTGTTTACATGGGGACTTACTGCTCTTGGAGCTTCCTTAGTATTTTTTGTGAAAAGCATGAATCGTGCTCTTTTAGATGGCCTTCTAGGATTCACAGGAGGAGTAATGGTGGCAGCTAGTTTTTGGAGTTTACTCGCTCCAGGAATTGAAATGAGCCCAGGGGAAGGTTTCGTGAAAGTAATTCCAGCAGCTGTGGGATTTGGACTGGGAGCATTATTTATTTTTGGTTTAGATAAAGTCTTACCCCATATTCATATAAATTTTAAAGAAAGTGAAGGGATCAAGACTCCATGGCATAAAACAACGTTACTAGTTTTAGCAATTACCCTTCATAATATTCCAGAGGGTCTTGCAGTAGGTGTTCTTTTTGGAGGTGTTGCTGCTGGAATTCCTGAGGCCTCTATTGCAGGGGCAGTTGCTTTAGCAATAGGAATTGGAATTCAAAATTTTCCTGAAGGTTTGGCAGTCTCGATGCCCCTAAGAAGACAAGGGGTGAGTCGTTTTAAAAGTTTTTGGTATGGTCAACTCTCAGCAGTAGTTGAGCCAATAGCTGCTGTAATCGGTGCAGTTGCTGTTTCTTTTTTCACACCGATTCTTCCTTATGCACTTGCATTTGCAGCGGGAGCGATGATATTTGTTGTGGTTGAAGAAGTTATTCCTGAGACTCAACAAGACAAACATACAGACATTGCCACTCTAGGATTTATTGGAGGCTTTATCGTAATGATGACTCTAGACGTTGCTCTAGGTTAGTATTATGCTTCATCGAATGATTGCCAACCCTGAGCGGTAAGCTCTATTTGTTGTCCAAGACCATTTATAAGTTGGCATCCTCCGCCCAAGTCACAAGCATGTCCGATAATAGAAAGTAAAGGATGATTTTTAATTTTATCAAATTCTTTTTGATCAACTGTAAATAAAAGCTCATAATCTTCACCGCCATTTAAAACAGCCGTAGTTGTATTTAACTTAAATTCTTCACAAATTCTTATCACTTCATGATCAATAGGCAGTTTTTCTTCAAAAAGATGAAACCCAACCTGTGATGCCTTTGAAAGATGTAAAATTTCAGATGAGAGACCGTCACTTATGTCAATCATTGAGGAAGGAGTGACTTCTAATTCTTTTAATAATTCAATCACATCTTTACGTGCTTCTGGTTTTAGTTGGCGCTCAATGCTGTAGGCATAGCTACTTAGATCAGGTTGGTTATTTGGATTTACTTTAAAAACGGCTTTTTCACGTTCTAGAATTTGTAACCCTGAGTAAGCTCCTCCTAAATCACCACTTACAACAAGTAAATCATTTTCTTTAGCTCCAGAGCGGCGAGTAATTTTTTCTTCCTTAACAGTACCAATTGCAGTTACCGAAAGAGTAAGTCCCGAAGTACTACTGCTAGTATCTCCTCCGACAAGATCTATTTTATGATTTTTACATCCCAGTAAAATACCTGCATATAATTCTTCTAGTGCCTCAAGGGTAAATCGATTGGAAACCGCAAGAGAAATAGTAATTTGAGTAGGCTGGGCATTCATTGCGTAAATGTCAGATAGATTTACCATAACTGCTTTATATCCCAAGTGTTTTAGAGGCATATAGCTTAAATCAAAATGCACCCCTTCAATTAAAAGGTCAGTACTTACGACTGTCTTCCCCTGGGATAAATCTAAGATAGCAGCATCATCTCCAATTCCTAAAACACTAGATTTTTGGGTTAAATCAAAAGTCTTAGTTAAATGATCAATTAAAGCAAACTCTCCCAGAGAAGAGATTGTAGTTTTTGAAGGATTTTTATTTTCTAACATTTGCCAAAAGTACATATCCTATCGAAAAGGTTAAACTTTATTCTCTCTAATGTTTTTTACTTAATTTTGAAAAAAAACATGAAACGACTTGCCCAATCGCTTGTAACACTTTTTTTTGTTTCTTGTTTTAATACAGAAATAATTGACTCTGTTTCTTTAGAAACCCCACCAACAGTAACGCCTGGGAATTCTTCAGTAAATCTTAGCGGAAAAGTTCCTTGTGAAAATGGGATGGCGGGAGTATATCCTTGTTTGGGATATGATCTTTTGTCTCGCATTTCCCTTGAAGAGTTAGGAAGTCTTTCAGGGAATGATAATTGGGGCTGGACAGATCCTGAAACAGGAAAGGAATATGTAATTAGTGGTTTAGACGATGGGACTGCTTTTATAGATATTAGTAATCCTGAAGAACCTTTTTTTTTAGGAAAACTTTTAACCGCAACTGAAAATAGTAGTTGGAGAGACATTAAAGTATATAAAAACCACGCTTTTATAGTAAGCGAAGCTACTGATCATGGAATGCAAATTTTTGATTTAACTCAATTGAGAGATGTATTTTCTGTTCAAAACTTTACTGCAGACGCTCGTCTCACCTATTTTGGAAGCGCTCATAATATTGCCATTAATGAAATTAGTGGTTTTGCTTATGTTATTGGGTCAAATCGTTTTCAGGGAGGACCTATTTTCATTGACATTAATGATCCAAAGAATCCCAATGTTATAGGGGGTTATGCAGGAGCTTCGTACACTCATGATGCTCAAATAGTAAATTATCAAGGGCCTGATGTCACTTTCCAGGGAAGGGAATTGTTTTTTGGAAGTAATAGTGATGGAGGGGATAATAATCAAGTAGTAATTGTAGATGTGACAGACAAGACAACCCCTCAATTCATAAACAGCATTACATATGAAAATGGGGGCTTTACGCACCAGGGATATTTATCTGAAGACCACCAATATTTTTTTTTAGGAGATGAATTAGATGAGCTTCGTTTTGGGGCACCAACTTTAACACGAATTTTCGATATTTCTGATCTCATGAATCCCGAGTTGCATGTAAATTATTTTACAGGAGTTTATGCCATAGATCATAATGGATATGTTAAAGAAAATAATTTTTTTCTTGCAAGTTATACAGCTGGTTTACGTGTTTCAGACATTAGTGAAATTGATACTAAAAAAGTTTCAGAAGCTGGATTTTTTGACACCTATCCTGCAAATAATAATGCTTCTTTTGAGGGTGTTTGGAGTGTTTATCCTTTTTTTGAAAGTGGAGTAATTGCTTTAAACGATATTAATTCTGGTGTATTTTTGATAAAAGCTTCTGAATAATGATAAATCACCCTTCTCTTTTATTATTATTAATCATGATCATTATAGGTTGTAGTCCTACTTCTAAAAGTGATTGGCCTAATTTACCTGATATTAAAGGAGAATGGGAATCTGTAAAGACCTATGGAGGAAGTTTAGAAGATGTTGCCCATGGAGTTATAACCACTTCTGACGGTGGTTTTATTGTAGTTGGGAACACTCAAAGTACGGACGGTATTTTTAGCACTAAAACGAGAGTAGGAAGTGATTTATTTGTGGTGAAATTTAGTGCTGATGTTGAGATCCAGTGGATACAGACCTATGGGGGAAGTAGT
This sequence comes from uncultured Flavobacteriaceae bacterium, assembly GCA_905480425.1. Taxonomy (GTDB): domain Bacteria; phylum Bacteroidota; class Bacteroidia; order Flavobacteriales; family Flavobacteriaceae; genus MS024-2A. The sequence continues at coordinate 24,441 of CAJQQG010000009.1, forward strand.
GACGATAGAGGATATGATATTGTTGAGCTAGAAAATGGGTATGCTATTATTGGGTATAGCAAAAGTTTTGATGGCGACGCGACATTAAATAAAGGTCAACACGATAACTGGCTTTTACGAATAGATACTGGAGGGAATCTTTTGTGGGAAAAAAGCTTCGGTTTTTTAGGACA
>CAJQQG010000010.1 GCA_905480425.1 uncultured Flavobacteriaceae bacterium
GAATGATGATTCACTAAAGGTTTGAGATGGAATTATTATATACAGCTATAATTTAAATGAAACGAAAACAATGGAAAAATAAGTCAAATGTTACTTTCTTACTGGTCTGTTATATTTTAAAATTTGATAATTAAAGAATCAAAATTTAAGTTTGCTGCTTTGATATAAAACGTAATGAGAAGTATTAAAGTTATCAGTTTTATTATTTTGGTAGTATTAGGTTTATCAACCATTAGTTGTAAAGATGAGTTAGAAGATGTTTCGTGTGTTGATGAAACCAAACGTATTGCATATGATTTAGAAGTTCAAACCATACTTGATGATATGGATGAGCAAATTGTGATGGGGGAAGATGTTGATGTTGGAATGTGGACATATTATTCACCCGTTTGTGGTTGTGATAATAAAACATACCCAAACGATCACTTTGCTAATTTGGAAGGTATATTCAATTTTACTAAAGGTGATTGTGAGAATGAGTGAAGATCAAAAAATAATAATAACTCTTTGTAGTTTAATAGTAGTGATGATTATAGGTGTTCTTGCAGAAGCGTATTAAATACTTAATTCTATAGCTCTAGTATTTATAGCCTTGTATATTTCTTTCGTTTTGTATTCTTTAAGGACTTCTAAGTGTGCTTCATCAACTTGTTCTTTTAGTTCATCTCATTCCCAGTCTTGATAGTGAGCCTTTATAGTTGGGTTAGCTTATTTAATTCCTGGTAAAGTGAATTCTAAGGCTGAACTTACTGAAAATGATATACCTGTGGTTTAAAAGAAAACCCTTCTGAATTAACAAAAGGGTGCTCTACATAACCATAAACCAAAATGAAAGGCTTATGGTGTTAAGACAATTATATTGAGAATAGGTTTAAAGAAAACGCAACTAAAGTTAACTAAACAACCAAGAGAAAAACTTAACTGAAGTGCCTCCTAAAAAAGCTAAAAATGACGACCAAGTAAATTTTTCCCATCCTGTAGCATCTTTTTTCTAGGTAAAATTTTCATTAAAAGGGTTTCTGAATTTAATTGGATTAGGCTTATGGTTAATAACATTCATTTATAACAAACCCCAGAAATTATAGAAAATGATATGCCTGCCATTTTGGTGACAAAAGCTAATTAATCTAAATGAGTTATTTTGCGTTTAAGCTTAGTAAGTTTCAACTTTCTCCACCAGGTCTTGTTTTCTTCATTTTGATCCTCAGATCTATGAATTTTTTTATTTAGTTTATTAATCTTCTTTTTAAGGTATGATTTATCAACTTTCTTCATAACGTTTATTTTAAGATTTGTATCAAGATAAGAAAACAACATTAAAAATAATTAGTAATGCTTTTGAAAACTAATATTCCAACTAAAAATTCCTAAATAAAAAGTGGAATTCTCTAGAAAAATAATTGTCTAATTTTTTAATCGTTTGAATATTGCAGAATTCTTTGCTCCTTTTTGCTTGAATTCAATGCTATCTTGACTTATTATTTTAAAAACATTTAAAGTCCCTTCGCCTACAAACTCCCATGTAATTGTCTGAGCCTCTAAATCGCGTTTTAAAACAAGATAATCCAAGGCGTTATTAAAGGGTGCGTTTTTTGTGGTCAGATAGGCTTTCGTATTCAAAAATTCAATGCAAATCTCTCCTCCTGAAACTTCAGTCTCACCACACCATCTTCCACCGATAAGAAAATCTGGATCTATTTCGGATTGCCTATTAGCATTACAACTCAACAATAGAAAAATGAGAAGTGCCAATAAAATATTTTTCATTAGTAATAATTTAAAATCAAATATAATAAATACTATAATGTGTCGAAGATTTTTTTTTAATGTAAAATAGGATTCATAATATTACCTAAACTAAAGTTTAGTAATAAACTATTTTATATCAAAAAAAGAGTTGACGTCAAATATATTCAATTTAAAATGAGCGATAATTACCACTTAAAAACGCATTTGCATCTTCTTCTTTAAAACGAGCTTTTTTATTATCCCAATGAAGTGTTTGCTTTGGAAATCGGCCTGCTATAACTCCTAACAAAATCGTTTCGGTAAGCCTTGCTGAATATGAAAAAGGTGCTGATGCTTTGTCATCTCCAAGACAGGCATCAACAAATTGATGATAATGTTTAGGGGCATCGCGTTCGTAATCATTTTTATTATTTCCTAAACTGTTATATGGATCAAATGCTGAAACATCTATTTCCTTGTATTCACCGTCTACAATTAATCGTGGCAATTCCATAAAATGAGGTAATAATAAGCGCCCTTTTTCACCAATAAACATTGCCCCTTGTAAAGGGAGCTTATCTTTTTTAGGAAGCTTTAAATCTTTGTGTTTTTTTGGAGCGCCAGGACCGTCAGACCATATCCAAGTTAGAGTATCGTCTGTAAAATTAGTTCCAGGAAAAGTGTAAGTAACATTATTGTTTTCTGGGAAACCAAAACCATTTGGTTTACGGCAATTATTTGTTATTGTCAGTGGCACATCAAGCGCAAGTGCATTATATGGTGTGTCAAAAATATGAACTCCCATATCCCCTAGAGTGCCACAGCCATAGTCAACAAGTTTCCGCCAATTTCCGGGATGGTAAACTGTCTCTTTATATGGTCGCTTTGGAGAAGTCCCTAACCATAAGTTCCAATCTAAATGTTCAGGAACTGAATCTTGACCCTTTGGCTCTGGACCATCGTAACCCCAGTTTTTTGGAGACCATGCCCTTACGGTATGGACTTTTCCAATTATACCGGATTGAATTAGAAGGGTCGCTAATTTATAATCATAAAAAGAATGAACCTGAATACCCATTTGGGTAACGAGATTCTTCTCTTCAGCAATTTTACGCATTTCACGTGCTTCAGAAACAAAATGTGTTAAAGGTTTTTGACAATATACAGGTTTATCCATTTTCATAGCCATTATTGAAACTGGAGCATGAGTATGATCTGGCGTAGAAACAACTACAGCGTCAATATCTTCCTTCATCTCTATTAAAAGAGTTCTGTAATCAGTATATGTTTTTGCACTAGGATGAAGAGTTTTTGCTGCAGCTAGATTTTTAGAGTCCACATCACATAGTCCCACAACATCAACCATAGAGTGTGAAGAAATTGATGCTAAGTCAGCAGCTCCCATACCGCCAACTCCAATATGAGCAGTTCTTAAACGTTTGTTGTTTTTTGTTAATGCAAATAATGACTTCGGTAATAGAGCTGTTGATGCCAATGCAGCTGAAGTTTTTAAGAAATCTCTTTTTTTCATAAACACATAATTATAATTTTTCTGAATTTGAAAATCTAATTTAGACAATTATTTCATAAAAATACATTTAAAAAAAGTGTTTTATTCACTCTCAAAAATTGAAATTTTATTAATATAATTATAATGAAATATAGATAATATATTATATTTGTTATTAATATAATCAATTATGAAATCAATCAAATCAACATTATTACTATTTATTTTTATATTTAGTACTTTTTATTCACTAGCACAAACTTCTGAAAACCCTTGGGCAATATCTGTCGGGTTAGACCTCATTAATGTTCAAGGTGGTGATTTAGACTCAGGATTAAACTTTGGCGCACCTGCCTTAAGCTTATCGCGTTATTTAGGTGCAGGATTCTCTTTAGGCGCACAGTATTCTCTTAATAATATAAAAAACACTCCTGAAGACCTTGGCTATTCATCTGTCGATGGTATTGTGAAATACAATCTTTCTGATGGTAAAATATCCCCTTATTTATTTGCTGGATATGGTTTTTCTAGATTTGAACCTGCTTCAGCTGATAGTGAAGGCTCTTACCCATCAAAAGAAACCAGTAGAACTGGACTTGGTGGTATTGGAGTAAACTTTGACTTAAATGATAAACTTGCT
>CAJQQG010000011.1 GCA_905480425.1 uncultured Flavobacteriaceae bacterium
AAAATAGATTCTATTTTGAAGCGTTTAGGTCAGTCTTTAGAAAATGAAGATTTAGCGGATGTAAAAGCGTTAATTGAAGAATTGGAAATTGCTTGTCCTGTTGCAGGAAGTAAAAACTGGACAGACGTTAAGCAATTTAACCTCATGTTTGGGACTAAGCTTGGTGCTTCTGCAGAAACAGCAATGGACTTATATTTAAGACCAGAAACAGCGCAAGGTATATTTGTGAATTTCTTAAACGTTCAGAAAACTGGACGTATGAAAATACCATTTGGAATTGCACAAACAGGAAAAGCTTTTAGAAATGAAATTGTAGCCCGTCAGTTTATTTTTAGAATGCGAGAATTTGAACAAATGGAAATGCAATTTTTTATTGCTCCAGGAACCCAAAAAAAATGGTATGAGCACTGGAAAGAAAAACGTCTTAAGTGGCATACCTCCTTAGGTTTAGGTAAAGAAAATTATCGTTTTCATGATCATGAAAAATTAGCACATTATGCAGATGCAGCTTCTGACATAGAATTCCGATTTCCATTTGGTTTTAAAGAATTAGAGGGAATTCACTCTCGAACAGATTTTGATTTGAGCAGCCATGAAAAATTTACAGGTAAAAAATTACAATATTTTGATCCTGAACGAAATGAAAACTATGTGCCTTATGTGGTTGAAACATCTTTAGGCTTAGATCGAATGTTTTTAGCAGTTTTTTCAAATGCATTAACCGAAGAGATTTTAGAAGACGGTTCTTCACGAACTGTTCTTAAGTTGCCTCCAGCACTAGCACCTACAAAAGTCGCTGTTTTACCACTAGTTAAAAAAGATGGTCTACCCGAACTGTCGCGGACCATTGTTGGTGACCTAAAATGGAGCTTTACCACCGCGTATGATGAAAAAGATGCGGTAGGAAGACGCTATAGAAGACAAGATGCACTGGGTACACCATATTGCATAACAGTTGATCATCAAAGTTTAGAAGATCAGACGGTAACTCTTCGCGAGAGAGATAGTATGAAACAAGAACGAATCTCTATAACTGATTTGAAAAATGGAATTACAGATCAGGTAACACTTGAAAACTTATTGCGCAAACTATAAGATGTATTTTTAATATATAGCCCTAAGCCTAAGTTAGGCTAGTGTTTCTTATTAGTAAAATAAATATTAAAATGAAACTAACTGATTTTGAATGTCAAACCGCATTCTTTTCAAATTATTTTGTGGCCTTTGAAGATTTTTTATCTTAGTAAAAAAAGAATTTGAAAATTCTATCCTATAATGTAAACGGAATACGTGCAGCCTTAAAAAAAGGATTTGCAGAATGGCTAAAGGCAACTGCAGCTGATGTTATTTGTGTACAAGAGACAAAAGCTCTTAAAGAGCAAGTAGACACATCTATTCTAGAAGAATTGGGTTATCATCATTACTGGTTTTCTGCTCAAAAAAAAGGATATAGTGGGGTTGCTATTTTCTCAAAAAAGAAGCCCAATAACATCACCTATGGTTCGGGTATTGATCATATGGACTTTGAAGGAAGGATTATTAGGGCCGATTTTGATGAGGTTTCAATTATGAGTTTGTATTTACCTTCAGGAACTAATATTGACCGATTGGAATATAAGTTTAAGTTTATGAATGAGTTTCAAGAGTATATCAATGAGTTAAAAAAGGATTTCTCTAATTTAATAATCTGTGGAGATTATAATATTTGTCATGAAACTATTGATATTCATGATCCTATTAGAAATAAAAAGGTTTCTGGATTTTTACCTCAAGAGCGTCAATGGATAGGAAGGTTTTTGAATTCTGGATTTATAGATTCTTTCCGTCATTTAAATTCAGAACCCAACCAATATAGTTGGTGGAGTTATCGCGCCAATGCACGAAACAATAATAAAGGCTGGCGTATAGACTACGCCCTTGTAAGTGAGCCATTAAAAAATAAGATTAAAAGATCTTATATTTTGCAGGAAGCAAAGCATTCAGATCATTGTCCAGTCGGTGTTGAATTAATTTTTTAAGTATGAAAAAACAAGTAGTTTTATTTTTTTTAGTGAGTGCGCTGTCTTTTACTAGCTGTATATCAACAAAAGTATTTAATGATTTGGAGGCACGCTATTCAGAAATGAAAATAAACAGCAATGCTCTTATAAAATATCAAGATTCATTACAACAAGCCTTTGATGCTTTAGATGAAAATTGGTATGAGACCTCCGACTATTTAAAAAGATCACGTGATAGTGTTAGTATTGGATTAGAAAAAATAAGCTCTTTACAAGAAGACTATACTTCACTAGCTAAAAACAGTGAACAAAAAATTAGTGAAAGCATAGCTAGAAATAATTCATTACTTAAAGAAATAGCAATTAAAGAGTCTCAGCTTTCAACACGTTCAGAACGTGTGAATCAGTTGGAAGAATTAATGTCACAACAAAAGGAATCTTTGCAACTTTTAAAGAAAAGTTTGTCCGATGCTTTACTAAACTTTGAAGGAAACGGTCTTACCGTTGTGCACCGAGATGGAAAAGTATACGTGTCTATGGAAAATAAATTACTTTTTAAATCAGGCAGTTGGGAGGTTGGTAGTGAAGGTAAAAAAGCTTTAGAACAGTTGGGGGTTGTTTTAGCAGAAAACCCAGACATTATAGTTTTAATTGAAGGTCATACAGATAATGTACCCTTTAGTCCAAAAGGAGCATTAGCTTCTAACTGGGACTTATCCACTAAACGAGCCACTTCAATGGTGAATATTCTTTTAGAAAATAAATTGATTTTACCTCAAAATTTAACAGCTGCTGGACGAGGGGAATTCATGCCTATAGCACCAAATAACACTTCAGCAGGACGCGCAGTGAATCGAAGGATTGAGGTGATATTAAGTCCAAAATGGGACGAAATTAACGCCTTATTAAACAACTAAATTTATGAAATTCAATTTTTTGCCTGATACTGACGTAAAAGTTAGCAAAATTTGTTTGGGAACAATGACTTGGGGGAGGCAGAATAATGAAGCTGATGCTCATGCTCAAATGGATTTTGCATTAGATCAAGGAGTAAATTTTTTTGATACAGCTGAGTTATATCCTATACCACCTCGTAAAGATGAGCAAGGAGACACTGAATGCTTTATAGGTACATGGTTTAAAAAAAACAGGAACCGAGATCAAATAATATTAGCTTCTAAAATTGCTGGTCCTGCGGCTTTTACAGAACACATTAGAACTGATAAAGTATTTTCTAAGGCCTCAATAGATTCAGCAGTATTGAAAAGTTTAAGACGACTACAAACGGATTATATTGACCTTTATCAAATTCACTGGCCCGAACGAAATACTAATTATTTTGGGAAAAGGGGACACAAGTATCCAAAAGGAGAAGTTTGGGAGGAGAATTTCGAAGAAGTCTTAGATGCACTTAATACTCATGTTAAAGCTGGAAACATTCGGCATGTTGGTCTTTCCAATGAAACGCCTTGGGGGTTAATGCGCTATTTAGAAGCCCAAAATGAAAACCGCCCAAAAATGCGAACTATTCAAAACCCATATTCGCTTTTAAATAGAACATTTGAAACTGGAAACTCAGAAGTTTGTCATCGAGAAAATGTAGGATTATTGGCTTATTCTCCTCTTGCTTTTGGTGTGTTAAGTGGTAAATACCGTTTAGGAAATAGACCTAAAGATGGAAGAATAACTTTATTTCCAAACTATAACCGCTATAGTAACACACAGTGCAATCAAGCAGTAGACATGTACTATGATTTAGCAACTTCTAACGGGATGACTCTAACACAACTGGCACTTGCCTTTGTAAATGATCGCCCTTTTGTAACGAGTAATATTATAGGTGCAACATCTTTATCTCAACTAGAAGAGAATATTGATACCGTAAATATTAGACTCTCTGAAGATATTCTCGCTAAAATTGATTCTATTCAAGAATTAGTGCCTAATCCAGCACCCTAATAATTAAAAAAAAGAGAAGAACCTTTTTTGTGTCCGCTGCGTTAGAAATGATATTTAAAACGGATTAAATGCTTTTAGAAAATAGATTAAATGAATCAATTCTATTTTAATTAAGGAATTGCATCTAGCAGTTTTTGCGTATACGGATGTTTAGGAGTTGCATATAAAGCATCTGCTTCCTGAAGCTCTAAAAGACAACCATTCTCCATCACCATGACTCGGTCAGACATATATTTTACCACCGCTAGATCATGAGAAATAAATAGATAGCTTAAGCCCAATTCTTTTTTAAGATCATTTAATAAATTCAGTACTTGAGCTTGAACTGAAATGTCTAAAGCAGCTACACTTTCATCACAGATTAAAAGTTTAGGTTCTGTCGCCAAGGCCCGAGCAATAACAGCTCGTTGTCGTTGACCTCCCGAAAGCTCATGGGGGTAGCGATTGTAAAAAGAAGGCGCTAAATTTACTTGGTATAAAAGCTGCTGACTCCGATCTTTTTGTGCCTTGGAACTAACGGCAATACCGTGTACATAAAGCACTTCTTCAATCGCACTACCAATTGTTTTTAACGGGTGTAATGCTGCGTAAGGATCTTGGAATATAAATTGAATTTCTTTTCGCAACTTTCGTAATGAAGTAGTAGTTTGAACTATGGACTTCCCCTTATAAGAAACACTTCCTTGTGAAGGGGGATCTAAATAAATTAAAGCTTTTGCTAAGGTTGATTTCCCACAACCAGATTCCCCAACAAGCCCAAGGGTTTCGCCTGGATATAAAGAAAAATCTAGTGAATGTAATGCTTTAAATTCTTGATTATTTCCTAGCCAATTTCTTTTAATATAAGTTTTCTCAAACCCTTTTACTTCAAGTAAAGGTGTTTTTTCATAAAGTATTTTATGTTGTTTTTGTCGTGCAATTTTTGAAATTGGAATTGCCTTAAAAGTACCTTTTTCATAATCTTCTAATGTAGGAAGTCGATCTAGTCTTACGTTTGTTTTAGGACGTGCAAAAAGTAATCCTTGAGTATAGGGATGTTTTGGTTTTTTGAAAAGAGTTTCTGTATTTCCTTCTTCAACAATTTCTCCTTGATACATAACCCAAACTTTGTTTGCTAATTGTCTAACTAAAGTCAAATCATGTGAGATAAATAAAATACTCATCTGATACTTTTTTTGCAGATTTTTCAGGAGTTGAATAATTTCTTTTTGAACTGTCACATCAAGTGCTGTTGTGGGTTCATCTGCAATTAAAAGTTTCGGCTTACATAACAAAGCCATTGCAATCATAATTCGTTGTTTCTGCCCACCACTTAACTGATGTGGATAAGAAGATAAAATACGGCTAGTATCTGTTAGCTGGACTTCTTTTATGACTTCATAAATAGTTTTTTTTTGATCAATCGCATTAAGTAAAGTGTGTTGCTGGAGTACTTCTTGTAATTGTTTGCCACATTTCATTGAAGGATTTAAACTAGATTGGGGCTCTTGAAAGACCATTCCAATAGATTTTCCTCTTATGTTTGACCATTTCTTGGAAGAAAGTCCATTAATATTCTCACCATCAAATTTAAGCTGTTGTGCATTTATTAATGCGTTTTTTGGGTGAAGACCAATTAAGGTTAGTGCAGTAATTGATTTACCACTTCCTGATTCCCCTACTATGGAAACAATTTCCTGTGTTCCAATAGTAAACGATATTTTTTTGAGAATAGCAGTATCTCCAATATTAAGCGATAAATTTTCCACTTCAACTAAAGGAGATACTTGTGGTATTTTTTCACCCATTGATATTATATATTTCTTTTTTTAAGCTCAGAAATTGCATGGTTTGCTGCACGTGCAGTAAGTGCCATATAAGTCAATGAAGGGTTTTGATTTGCAGAAGAGGTCATACAGGCTCCATCAGTAACAAATAAATTTGAGACACTATGTACTTGGTTATGCTTATTAAGAACTGAGGTTTTAGGATCTTTACCCATTCTAGCGGTTCCCATTTCATGTATACCTTTTCCAATAGGTGCATTGGAATCATTAATATTAACATCTTTAAAGCCTGCATTTTCAAGCATTTCTGCAGCTTGAACTTTCCAGTCTTCTTTCATTTTGTTTTCATTTTCTTTGAACTCTGCATCAAAAACGATTTTAGGTAAGCCCCATTGATCTAATTTTTCATAGTTCAAAAACATTTTGTTTTCATGGTAAGGAAGAACTTCTCCAAAACCTCCCATTCCTATTGACCAATCTCCTGGCTTAAGAACTTCTTTTTTAAAGTCTTTGCCATATGCAAGTTCGGCAACAGATTCATTCCATCCCCATCTGCTAGCACCACCCTGATATCCATAGCCTCTTAAAAAATCTACTTTTTTATTGTCATTTCCAAGGTTTCTAAAACGTGGGATATAAAAACCATTGGGGCGTCTTCCAGCATAATATTGATCTTTAAATCCATCATATCTTCCAGATGCACCACTTCCTAACTGATGATCCATAATATTGTGTCCCAATTCACCGCTATCATTTCCCATTCCGTTTGGAAAACGGCTAGATTTTGATTGCATTAAAATAGCAGTAGAAGCCATTGAGGAGGCACAAAGAAAAACTATTTTTGAGCTAAATTCTATAGATTCTTTGGTGAGCGAATCAATAACTCGAACCCCAGTTGCTTTTTGTGTTTTCTCGTCATATAAAACTTCTGCTACAATAGAATTAGGGCGTAAGGTCATATTTCCAGTAGCTTCTGCTGCAGGGAGTGTAGAAGAATTGGAACTAAAATAGGCACCAAAAGGACACCCACGATCACACCTGTTCCTGTATTGACAGGCAGTTCTACTTGCGCCTTCCTTTGTCCCTTTCGTAATATGTGCAACTCTGCCTATGGTAAGTAAACGATCATTATGGCTGTTGGCAATACTTTCTTTTAAATGATTTTCAACACAATTTAATTCCATTGGCGGTAGGAAATGACTATCAGGAAGCTGGGGTAAATTGAGTGCTTCACCACTAATCCCTATATATTTTTCTACATAGCTGTACCATGGTTCAATATCTCTATATCGAATTGGCCAATCTACTCCAAAGCCATCTTTTGAATTAGCTTCAAAATCCAAATCGCTCCAACGATATGATTGTCTGCCCCAAATTAGAGAACGACCTCCCACCTGAGTTCCTCGAATCCAGTCAAAGGGTTTGATTTCATCATAATCATGATCTGAATCTTTATTGTAAAAATGACGAGTAGTTTCATGAATTCCCCAACGGCTCTGTTTGTCATAGTCTTTGAGAATTTTCTGTGGAGTTTTTCCTCCATTTGGCATATCCCAAGGATCCTTATGCATAGTAGGATAATCTTCAATATGTTTTACCATACGACCTCTTTCTAAGACTAAAGTTTTAAGACCGTTTTCACATAATTCTTTGGCAGCCCAACCACCACTTATTCCTGTTCCTACTACAATAGCATCGTATTGTTCAAGGTTTGAATTTAATAAGTTCATATTATTTAAATAGTTATTTCTTATTAATATTTTGATTGATTTCTAAAGCAGCATCCATATAGGTATAGATGTCTGGGGTAAAAGGATCCCCATTTTTACTTTTAGGACCTTTGAGGTGTCCTAAGCGAACTAAAATTAGATTTTCTTTAGGAAAAGTAATGATGTATTGTCCTAGATGTCCTCGCATCATAAATACATCATATCCTTTATATTCTTTAAGCCACCAGCTATAGCCATATTGGGGACTCTCTTTAAATCTTGGATGTATGGATTTTACAACATAAGAAGAATCTAATAATACCTTACCATTCCATTTACCATAATCTTTGTATAATTTTGCCATGCGCGCGAAATCTCTGGCATTTGAAGCAATACAGCAATAAGCTTTCTCAGAACCATTTTCTTTACTGTCTAATTGCCAATATGATTCATGCTCAGCACCCATTGGATTCCAAAGTGTTTCGTATAAGTAACTTGTTAAGTTTTTTCCAGTAGCTTTTGCAATTACCATTCCTAATAAATGAGTAGTTCCACTTTTATAGCTATAAGATTCACCAGGTAATTCTTCAATAGGTTGTTCTAAAACAACTTTATCTAAGTCTTTTAAAAAATAGGCAGAAGCCGTCACTGAAAAAGGAGAATAATATGCTTCTTCCCAACGTTGTCCAGAGGCCATACTGGCTAGATCACCAACGGTAACTTGATGGGCATAGGCACCTTTTAATTCAGGTAAAAAATCAATTACAGGTTGATCAAGGCCATGAATATATCCATCCATTATAGCCCTCCCTAACAATGCGGACACAAAGCTTTTGGCAACGGAAAAGGAATTACTTTTAGAATCTATACCATATCCATCATAATACTTTTCAAAATAAAGGCTATCATTTTTAACGATTAAAAATGCAACACTTTCAGTGACTTTATGATGTTTTTCTAAATTCTCTGAAAGAGAAATTTTATTATATTTTGAATGCAGTGGCCACGGTTGTGGTTTCTCTGAAGCGGGAAGTGTAGCATTATCAAAATAGGTATAGTCATTTAAAAAAGCTGTTTTGTGACCTGTTAAGTATATTGTTGAGACCCCTTTAAGCAGGTAATTATAATCTGAAATATAGAGTGCACCGAATAAAACAATTATTATTAGAGCTGATGTTTTTAGGATTTTTTTCATATTTATTCAGATAACAGATTAATTACCAAGTATAATAAGATGTGTCTCACAAATTTAATCTTTTTTGTATTAGAAGACCTTCGTGCTCTAAAAGCTAAACCTTATTCAACAGTCCTCCTGCATATCCAACCATTGAGTCATTAATTCAAATTACCCTATGACATGGTATGAAAATCATAATGGGATTTTTTCCAATTGCGCCTCCTATTAGCTCGAACCGCTTTTTAATTTCCATACTGGATTGCTATATCATTGTATGATCGAGTTTTTCCCATTGGAATTTCAGATAAAAGATACCATATTTTATTTTGAAATTGGGTTCCTATTGGTGCTAGCTTAAAGGATGAAAAAATCGTTTTATTAGTAACGTATTCTTACAACTCTTGAATAATAATGTTTGCAACTTTAGAAGGATGTTTTTTATTTTAAAAAGGTTTATTTGAATAACGAATTGCGCTAAGAGCTTCTTTGTCTATTTCAATCTCTATAACACCTAAAGGACTTTTTACTGTATAAAGCTCCATGAAAAAAAGATTAAGGTTGAAATAATATGTTTGATGAAGTTAGATAAAAATCTTTTTTTAAAAACTTATATTAGCCTAGATAATTCATTTAAAACAATTTAGAATGAAAAATTTTAAATGGGAAGGTGTAATGCCAGCGATAACAACTCAGTTTGACTCTGAGGGATCACTTTCCTTAAAAGCCTTCAAAAATAATTTAGCCCATCAAATTAAAGCTGGTGTTCATGGTATTATTTTAGGAGGAACTTTGGGAGAGGCAAGCACCTTGACAAGCTCAGAAAAAGAGAGCTTACTAAAAGCGACTCTTGAACAAGTAGAAGGAAAAATTCCTGTGATTATGAATATTGCAGAACAGTCTACTGATCAAGCAATCGTAAGTGCCAAAGATGCAGAAACTAATGGGGCGAGTGGTTTAATGTTATTGCCCCCGATGCGCTATAGGGCAACTGATATAGAAACTGTTGCTTATTTTTCTGCAGTTGCCTCATCAACATCACTTCCGATTATGATTTATAATAATCCCGTGGATTATAAAATTGAGGTAACCTTGGATATGTTTGAGGCAATAAAAAAGTATGAAAATATTACTGCAGTAAAAGAATCAACGCGAGATATTACGAATATTACTAGAATGATTAATCGTTTTGGAGATCGTTATAAGATTTTGTGTGGTGTAGATACCATTGCTATGGAATCTATTTTAATGGGAGCCAAGGGTTGGGTCGCTGGTTTAGTAGATTCCTTTCCAGAAGAAACCGTCGCTATATTCACTTATTGTAAAGCTGGAGAATGGGAAAAAGCGCGTGCGGTTTTCCGTTGGTTTTTACCTCTTTTAGAATTAGATATTTCACCTCAATTAGTTCAAAACATAAAACTTTGTGAGCAAGCAACTGGTCTGGGAACTGGATATTTAAGAAAACCCAGACTTCCTCTTGAAGGATTAGAATTAAAACGCGTAGAACTCATTATTAAAGAGAGTTTAGCAAAGCGACCTAAGAATCTTGATTATAAAAATTACCTATGATTACAGGATATAATTTAGTGGGTGGAGTTTGGGAAACAAATCCTAACGCAACCACCTACAATACCATTAACCCTAAGACAGAAGAAATCCTTCCCTCAAGTTTTGAGGCGGCAAGTGCTTCTCAAATTGACATAGCAATTAAAGCCGCAGCAGGTTCTTTTGAAACTTTTTCGGCCACAAGTTTTAAGACAAGAATTTCTTTTTTAAAAGCAATTCAAAAGGAGATAAAAGCAAATAGCATTGAGATATTATCTGCGTTTCAGGTAGAATCTGCTTTACCAGAAGGTAGGGCTAATGGAGAATTACAGCGTACCCTAGATCAAATTGAACGATTTATTGAGCTGCTTAAAGAAGGTTCATTTATTCAAGCGACTCTCAATACAAATGGGCTTGATTTAAGAAAAATGTTATACCCTATTGGCCCCATTGTTGTTTTTGGAGCGAGTAATTTTCCACTCGCTTTTTCCACTGCGGGGGGAGACACTATTTCTGCTTTGGCTGCTGGCTGCCCTGTAGTGGTTAAAGCCCATCCTTACCATGCAGGCACAAGTGAATTAGTGGCCCAAGCCATTCATTTAGCAATAAAGAAAAGTAAAGTGCCCACCGAGGCATTTTCGCACTTAGGAGGCCAATCTCACGAACTAGGGATGAGTTTAGTGAGCCACCCACTTGTTAAAGGTGTTGGCTTTACTGGAAGTTTTAATGGAGGAAAATCCTTATTTGACTTAGTGCAACAACGCGAGGAACCTATTCCTTTTTTTGCTGAAATGGGGAGTGTTAATCCTGTTTTCATTTTAGAAAATAAAGTTAAAAAAGATAGCACTTTACCAAATGCTTTAGCAAGCTCAATAACACTAGGTACAGGACAGTTTTGTACTAATCCAGGTTTGATAGTGATTTGCGATTCAGACCCTGAAACTGAATTTGCAATTCATCTTGGAGAAGCTATGGACTCTTTAGAACTAGAACCCATGGTTCATTCAAAAATTAATAAAAAATATAAACAAGAACTCAATAGATTAAAAAATTTAAAAGGTAAAATTCATACGCACTTATGCTCAAATAGTGTTGCGGCACTCGGGCTAGTTTCTGCTAAGTATTTTATTGAAACTCCTAATTTGTCGGAAGAAGTTTTTGGTCCCTATAGTTTGATTGTTCATTGTCAAAACATGGATGAAATGTTAAAAGTTGCAAGTAGTCTTTCAGGACAACTGACAGCAACACTTTTAAGCACTCCAGAAGATGAGCAAGCACTTCGAGTTTTAAAACCTATTATTCAGTCCAAGGCTGGGAGAATTCTTTTTGATGGAGTCCCCACAGGAGTAGCTGTTAATCAGGCTATGCAACATGGTGGGCCCTTTCCTGCATCTACTGACAGTCGTTTTACCTCGGTAGGTTCTGATGCTATTTATCGTTGGTTACGCCCTTTGTCATTCCAAGATTGTCCTAATGCATTATTGCCTGAAGCATTACAAAATGAAAATCCATTTGAGTTACAAAGACGTGTAAATGGAGTAATGACAAATACTAGGTTATGAGATCTAGCGAAAAATTTATTTTTGATTGTGTAGATGCTTATACAGCTGGTAATCCTGTTAGATTAGTAAAAGGTCCCTCTCCAGAATTAATTGGTGCAAGTATGGGAGAGAAAAGATTATACTTTTTAAAAGAGTATGATTGGATTCGAACGGGATTAATGTTTGAGCCACATGGCCATGATATGATGAGTGGAAGTTTTTATTTTGATCCACTAGACGCTCAAAATGATGTGGCTATTTTATTTATCGAAACCAGCGGATGTCTTCCGATGTGTGGACATGGACTTATAGGTGCCTTAACAATCCTTATTGAAGAAAAATTAATTAATCCAAAAGTATCAGGAATGATTCGTGTAGAAACACCGGCTGGTTTGGTAGTTGCTTCCTATATTAAAGACCAAGACAAGGTAACCTCGGTTTCATTCACTAATGTGCCGGCCTTTTTAGCAGCTAGAGATCTAAATGTGATGTGTGATGAATTAGGTAATCTAACCATAGATGTTTCTTATGGAGGAAATTTTTATGCAATAATTGATATTCAAGAAAATTTTAAAGGAATTGGATCATATACTTCTGGACAATTGATAAGATGGAGTCGTCAGATTAGGACACAAATTAACAAAGACTATTCTTTTCATCACCCTTTAGACAAAAATATAAAAGGTTGCAGCCATATCCTTTGGGGTGGTAAACCTAAACAAAAAGAGGCGGATGCTAGTAATGCTGTTTTTTATGGTGATAAAGCTATAGATAGATCTCCATGTGGTACAGGGACATCTGCTAGAATGGCTCAATGGTATGCAAAAGGAAAACTTAAGGTGGGTGATTCATTTGTTCATGAAAGTATTATTGGCTCAATCTTTACAGGGCAAATTAAATCTGCTGTGTCTGTTGGTAATTTTTTAGGAATCATTCCAAGTATTGAAGGCAGTGCTCGAATTATTGGATACAATCAATTAATTCTTGACCCCGAAGATCCATATGTGAAAGGCTTTCAAGTGATTTAGGATGTCACAAAAAAAAATTATAATTATTGGAGGGGGTATTATTGGTTTATCCACAGCTTATTACCTAGAGGCCGAAGGTCATGAGGTTGTAATTGTAGATAAGGGAAATCTTAAAAAAGGAGCCTCTCATTTAAATGCGGGCTATTTAACTCCTAGCCATATAGTTCCCATGGCAGCTCCTGGCATGATATCAAAAGGAATACGATGGATGTTTGATGCCTCAAGTCCATTTTATATTAAGCCTCGAATGAATAAAGATTTGATCAGTTGGGGAATAAAATTCATGAAATCGTGTACCCCCAATCATGTACAACGTTCTTTAAAAACAATCCTAGACATTAATTTATTGAGCAAAGAACTTTACTTAGAGATGCAACAATCACCCTCATTAGATTTTCATCTTGAAACAAAAGGACTTTTGATGGCATACCAATCTTCACATGCTGAAAGTGAAGAAGCTGATGTGGTAGCTTGGGCAAGAGATTTAGGCATGAAGATTAAACAATTAGATAATAAAGAAGTTTTGTCTCTACAACCAAATGCTCCGATGAATATTGCAGGAGCATATTGGTATGAAAGTGATGCGCATAGCACACCAGAAATATTTATGAAAAATTTAAAAATTGATCTTGAAAATAAAGGTGTTAAATTTATTTTGGAGAGAAAGGTGACAGGCTTTCAAAAAAAAGGCTCTCGAATTATTAATGTTTGCACCGATAAAGAAATACTCGCTTCAGATGAGGTAGTTATTGCAACAGGTGCTTGGTCAGAAACACTTTTAAAACCATTGGGAATTAATCTTTCTGTGCAAGCGGGAAAAGGTTATAGTATAGATGTAGCTTCTGACACGGGTATCAGTTTACCAGCAATTTTATTGGAGTCGAAAGTAGCAGTTACTCCTATGCAAGGATTTACCCGTTTTGCCGGGACTATGGAGATTTCAGGAATCAATCATGAGATTCTTACCAAAAGAGTAAATGCTATAGGAAAAGCTGCCCAAAACTATTATCCTGAAGTTTTAGTTTCTCAAGAGACCCTTAACACTGTTCAATGCGGACTTCGTCCTCTTTCACCCGATGGAATTCCTTTTATAGGGCGTCATTCTGCTGTTTCTAATTTAGTATTAGCAACAGGACATTCGATGATGGGTTGGAGTTTAGGGCCTGCTACAGGCAAATTAGTTTCAGAATTAATTTCCGAGAAGTCTACCTCCCTTTCTTTAAAACCCTTTGCACCAGAAAGAGCCTATGGAAAGAACATTTAGATTCTTTGAAAATTCTATAAAAGTTTTACTGCATCTTCCGCAAAATAGGTTGCAATCATTTGGGCACCTGCCCGCTTAAAGGCAATTAGTTGTTCCATCATGACAGCATCATGGTCTAGCCATCCTTTTTCTGCTGCAGCCTTAAGCATTGCATATTCTCCGCTTACTTGATATGCGGCAATGGGAGCATCTATAGTCTCCCTAAGATCTCTAATGATATCTAAATAAGCCATTCCTGGCTTTACCATTACAATATCAGCACCTTCTTCAATATCGCGACGAGTTTCTGTAATTGCTTCGCGTCTATTTCCGAAATCCATTTGGTAGGTTTTTTTATCACCAAAACCAGGTGAAGAATCTAAAGCATTACGAAAAGGGCCATAAAAAGAAGAGGCATATTTAGCGCTGTAACTCATAATAGCCGTATCATTAAAGTTTAAAGCCTCCAAAGAATTTCTAATACTTAAAATCCGTCCATCCATCATATCACTTGGGGCAACAACATCTGCACCGGCTCGCGCATGAGAGCAAGCTATTTTGGCGAGTACTTCAACAGTAGTATCGTTAATTATTTTACCATCAGTGACAATTCCATCATGACCAAAAGAAGAATAAGGATCTAGTGCCACATCAGTCATTACGATCATTTCAGGAACTACATTTTTAATGGTTTGAATGGCTCGTTGCATTAATCCTTTTGGATTAAGAGCTTCGGTGCCTTTATTATCTTTCAGCGAGTTTTGCACTTTAACAAAAACTAATACTGATTTAAGTCCTTGGTTCCAGAGAGATTTTACTTTTTCAGCAATCAGATCTTCGGAATATCTATAATATCCAGGCATTGACAGAATTTCTTCTTTTTTCTGTTGTCCTTCAATAACAAATAAAGGTACAATAAAATCATTAGGTGTTAGTTGATGCTCTTGGACTAGTGCTCTCATGGAGGCAGACTTTCTGAGTCTTCTGTTGCGATGTAAAGGAAACATACTTATTTTTTAAGGATTATTATTCTCGTTCTGGGAAAGATTTTGAGGTTCTATTGGCATATCGAAGGGAATACTTTCATTATCATCTTTTGATTCGCTAACAACAAGCTCTTCTTTTTTTTGTTTTTTCATGGTACCCAATAACATGATGAGCATAGAACTTAAAATCACAATTAATAAGACCCGTTCATCAATAGGAACTTGGATTGTGTTAATAAACAAAACTTCCTTTAATTGAATAAATAAAAGAATACTTATGAGCCCTCTTGGAGACATATAAACTATTGGGCTAGGTTTTATTTTAAGAGTAGTCACTGTGAAATAGAGGTATCTAAATAAAAGCATAGTTATAAAAATAATGAGGCCATAAATGAGAGGAGAAAGGCTATTAAAATTGATTAATTGAATTGAAAAGCCAAAAAATAAGAAAAAGAAGGTGCGAACAATAAAGGTAGATTCTGCGGTCAGGACATGAAATTCATGAAGTCCTTTTTCTGTTTTTTCTAAATCTAAGTAATTCCTTAAAAATCGTGGCAGTAAGCTTTTTACATTTCCTAAAAAGACTCCGAAGATGAAAATGGTAACCAATGCTGGAAGGTGAAATAACTTACCTAAAGCATAGACCAATATTAGCAAAGCAAGAATTAAAAAAAACTTTACTTGATGATCAATTTTTTGTAATAACCGAAAAAGCATGTAGGTGATTAATACCGAAATAATAATCACCCCTATAATTTGAAAGCCTAGATTTATCAGAGGAGCTGCTCCAACAAGAGGTTCTTGAGAATCAAATTGTCTTAGCGCATAGTTGAAAATCATAATTCCTAAAATATCAGAAAAGGTAGATTCATAAATCACAAATTCACGTTCATGATTTAATAAGCTTGACGCAGAAGGAATGGCTACAGCACTACTGATTATGGACAGTGGAATTGCATATAAAACAGCTTCGTTAGTATCCATTTGGAATAAAAACCCAAAAAGCCATTGTAAAAGCCAAATATTAGCAATTAAAATAAAGAATGCGGCAAGAAATCCTTTTAAAATTAAGGGTAATTTTTCAAAACTAATTTCTAGTTCAAAGGCACCTTCTAAGACAATAAGAATTAAGCCAATTGTTCCTAAAACAGGGATAAGGTTTTCTAAAAATTCAAAGTCATTATAGCCAGAAGCAGCAGTTACTGTTCTTATGAGAATACCCGTAAACATTAAAAGAATAACCGCAGGAAATTTAGTTTTTCTCGCTATAGTATCAAATAAGTATGAAAAAATCACAATCAACGGAAGCGCAAATAATATGGAAAGCGTATTCATATCACAATCTGTTTAAAGATTTTAAAGTACAAAATTTTAAAGTGTATTATAATTAATTAAATCCAGTTTTTAGGATTTTTTAAAATGTTTAATAGTTCTTCCTCTTTACTGCCTTGTTTAGGATGATAATCATAACGCCACTGAACTGTTGGGGGCAAACTCATTAAAATGCTTTCCATGCGGCCGTTTGTTTTTAAACCAAAAAGAGTCCCTTTATCATGTACCAAATTAAACTCCACATACCGCCCTCTTCGTATTTCTTGCCACGTACGATTTTCTGGTGTAAAATCAAGATTTTTTCTTTTATTTAAAATTGGGATATAAGCCTCTATAAAGGAATCTCCTATAGTAGTTGTGAAATCATAACGATCCTTAATGCTAAAGGTTTCATTCGCCTTCAAGTAATCAAAAAACAATCCTCCTACACCTCTTGCCTCTTCTCTGTGTTTGTTGTAAAAATAGGTATCACACTTTTCTTTAAATGTATTATAAAAATCAGGATGATGAAGGTCACAAGCTTTTTTACATTGTTCATGAAAGTGTCGTGAATCCTCATTAAAAAGATAATAAGGCGTTAAGTCTAAGCCACCTCCAAACCATTGATCAACACAATTTTTATTAGTATCATACATTTCAAAATAACGACAATTTGCATGAACTGTTGGAGCCATTGGATTTTTTGGATGAATTACTATGCTTAAGCCACAAGCAAAAAAGTCAACTTCCCCCACGTTAAAATAAGCTTGCATGCTATCAGGTAAAGGACCGTGAACTGCAGAAATATTTACGCCTCCTTTTTCAATAGTGGCACCATTTTCTATAATTCGACTTCTACCCCCACCACCTTCTTTTCGCTCCCAAATATCTTCTTTAAACGAAGCTCCACCATCTTCTTTTTCTAAAGCTTTTGTGATGGTCTCTTGAAGGTTTTGAATGTAAGTGTAGAATTGATTTTTCATAAATTCTTTAGGGAGTATATTCTTTTACGGCGTCAACAAATGCTTTTGCGTGATCAACAGGAATATTTGGTAAAATACCGTGACCTAAGTTCACAATGTACTTGTCTTTTCCAAATTCACTAATCATATCATGAACATCTTTTTTGATTTTAGGAATTGGTGATAGTAAACGCGAGGGGTCAAAATTTCCTTGAAGTGTAATTTGTCCTCCTGATAAATAACGGGCATTTCTTGCAGAACAAGTCCAATCTACTCCAAGCGCTGATGCACCCGATCGCCCCATTTCATTTAGTGCAAACCAGCAACCTTTTCCAAAAACAATAACAGGTGCCTTATTTTTTAATGCAGTTACTATTTGTTGAATATATGGCCATGAGAATATTTGGTAATCTTCTGGTGATAAGAGGCCGCCCCAGGAATCAAAAATTTGAACTGCATCTACACCCGCTTTCACCTTTTCTTTTAAGTAAGCTATTGTTGTATCAGTTATTTTTTGAAGTAAAGAATGAGCAGCATCTGGTTGGCTAAAACAAAACCCTTTAGCAATATCAAAGTTTTTAGATCCTTGCCCTTGAACTGCATAACATAAAAGGGTCCATGGAGATCCTGCAAATCCAATTAATGGGACACGTTCATTTAGTGCTTGTTTTGTCATTTTTACAGCATCTAAAACATACCCTAGGTGTTCATGAATATCAGGAACGATAGATTGCCCAACATCTTCAGTTGATCGAATAGGATCTGGAATCCAAGGGCCAATACCATCTTTCATTTCTACAGGGATTTGCATAGCCTGAAGTACAACCAAAATATCACTAAAAAGAATGGCAGCATCAGGCCCTATTTGATCAATAGGCATTATTGTGATTTTTGTAGCTAATTCTGGGGTTTGACAACGAGTGAAAAAATCATACTTTGCTTTTAAAGTCATAAAGTCAGGAAGGTATCTACCTGCTTGTCGCATCATCCAAACTGGAGGGCGTTCTAAAGTTTCTCCTTTGAGTGCTTTTAAGAATAAATCATTTTTTAGCATGATGTTGGGTGTAATAGTGATGAATACTTTTTAATAATTGTTGATCATTTGGGAGTTCAGCAATGCTATAATTTGCGGTAATTTTTTTTAATGTTTCTGCCGTAGAAGAACCAATGCAAAAACCATGTGTTTGAGTGTTCCAAGAGTTTGATTTCTGATAACTTAATACCGCAGATGGACTAAAGAATAAAATACCATCAAAAATAGCTTCAAAATATCTTGGAGCAAGAATTGTGTTGTATACTTCGTGGATTTTTAAAGGGATTTTATGTGCGCTTAAGACATCCTCTAATTCTAATCTTCTTTTGCTTCCACAAAAAAACGAAAATTTGCTATTTTGATAGTTTTTTGAAATAAAATCAGCTAAAAATGAGGATTTTTGACTCATTTTAATAACTTTTAGGCCATTTTCTTCTAAAAGAATTTTTGTTTTTTCACCTACACAAAAACAATCTTTATGGGCTATTTGTTCGATAATTTTAGGGTCATTAAATACAATGCGAACTGCATTTTGACTCGTAAAAATCAAATATTTGTTTAATGATATTATTTTTATTGGAATAGGCTTAATTTTTATAAAAGGATACTCTATAACAGTGAAGCCATTATCAATAAGGTTGTTTTTGAACAAAGGCGCTAATATTTTAGTGCTTAATAATCGCATTCTAAAGTTTAGGTTTTATTTGTTTCATTAGTTCTTTTCCGCCCTCTTTTAAAATTTTCATTGCAGCTTTCTCACCATATCCTTTAGCTTCTTTTATATTTATTTCTTCTTCAATAGTGAATGCTATTTTTCCATCCAGGCTAAATAAACCACCTTTGAAATGAATGATTTCTCCCCAAATTTTAGCAATTGCTCCAATGGGTGCAGTACAGCCTCCTTCAAGTGTGCTTAGAAACGAGCGTTCAATTTGTGCACACGAAGCCGTTTCTTTACAATTTATTTTTTGCAAACTTTTTTTTAGAGAAGAATTATTTTCTAGAGTTGTAATTCCAATGATCCCTTGAGCAGGTGCTGGAATCATCCAATTCAATATTTCGTAATTTTTAGTTAATAAATCAATGCGCTCTAAACCAGCTTGAGCGAATATTGCTCCTGACCAATCAGAATTTTTCAGTTTTTCCATTCGTTTAGGTAGATTTCCCCTTAAGTTTTCCACTTTATGGTGAGGGTATTTTCTCAGCCATTGGGCTTTTCGGCGTAAACTACCTGAACCGATGGTTGTTTGTGTTTCCCAACTCTTGAATTTTGGACTATATACAATGAGATCGTTAACATTACCCCTGGGGAGTAATGCACTTATCTTAATTCCCTTAGGAAGTTTTGTAGGTACATCTTTAAGACTATGAACGGCAATGTCTACAGTGTTGTTAAGTAATGCAGTGTCTAGATTTTTAGTAAATATTCCTTGTATACCCATGGCGTAAAGAGGTTGGGTAAGATCTTGGTCACCACTACTTTCAATATGAATTAATTTACACGAATGCCCAAATGTTTCCAATTTGTTTTTAACTTCATTGGCTTGCCATAAGGCCAGGGTACTTTTTCTGGTTCCAATCCTTATCATTCGTTATAATTTTCAGGAGCAAGGTCAAACACGTTTTTAAGAACTGCAACAGTTTCTTCTGCTTTTTCGGGATTTGTCCTCAGGTAAGCTGCAATTTGTCCTGTGATTTTTTGGATTATTTGATCTGTTTCTACTAAAGAAGTAATCTCATTATCCATATTATCACTCAGCACAATTTTTTCTTTAAAAGCCTTTAGTGTAGGCACGTATTTTCTGTGTTCTAGCCAAATAAAAAACTCGTCTTCTACCTCCTTTAATATTTTTTCAGCTTTTGGTATGTGTTTTTGTCTTTTCTCGAAAGTAGCGTCAGTAATTTGTGATAGTTCATCTAAGTGAATTACTTTAACAAGTGGATGATTATTCACTTCAGGGGAAACGTTTCTAGGAATGGAAAGATCGAGAATTAATAAAGGTTTATTGTTGTGAATAAGGTCAAGATTTACTGTAGTATTTTGAGCTCCTGTAGCCACAATAAGCACATCTGCATCATGAATTGCAGCTGTCAATGATCCGAAAGGCTTAACAATTACAGGAAATTTTACTGCTATTTTTTCTGCTTTCTCTTGGGTTCTGTTAATTAAAACAATATGATCATTTTGTGTATGTTTCACTAAATTTTCACAAGTGTTAGCACCGATTTTTCCGGTACCAAAGAGCAAGATATTTTTTTTGGAAATATCTATAACGTTTTTAAGAATGTATTGAACGGATGCAAACGCTACAGATGTTGCCCCACTAGATATTTCAGTTTCTGTCTTGATACGTTTACTAGCCTGAATAACAGCATTAGTGATTCTCTCCAATAGTCCATGAGCTAGTGTCATTTTTTTGGAATGATAAAAACTTTTTTTAATCTGTCCAATAATTTCGAAATCACCTAAAATTTGACTTTCTAAACCCGTTCCAACCCTAAAAAAATGATGAAATCCATCAGAGTCACTATGAGTATATCCAATGGTTTCAAATAAATTTCTGGAAGTTCCAGTATGTTTGCAAAGCAACTCAATTAATGTTTCTGCGGTGCTTGTCCAAGCATAAATTTCTGTTCTATTGCAGGTATTGATAACTAAAAAGTCTCTTAATTTAGCATCTTTAGCTTCAAGAAATAGCCCGTGAAGCTGAGCTTCGTTTAAACTAAACTGACTTCTAAGTTCAATATCGGCGGTTTTATAACTCACACCAATGACATGAAAATGTTTGCTTTTTATCAAAAAAAAGTAATTTATTTTAAGATTGTTACAAAAGTAGTGGAGTCATTAGTTAAAAAATAACGCTAAAAAGTTTATAAACAACTCTATAAGTTTTTTTTAGTGTAATGATGAATTATTAAAATTATTCTAATTTTGTGAGTATAGATCAACATATAAAATTATTATTTATTTAAAATAATTAATTTTTAATTAAAAATGGATGTAAAAAACAACGATAAAAGTTCTAAAAAAATCACAGCTCTTGAGGATGATTTTTCGGTACTTAGAATTAGAAATGATTTAGATCTACCCAAGACAGTTCAACACCCTGTGGATCAAGAGTTTATTCAATTCCATTTTTGTTCTAAAGGGCAAATGAATTTTTCTTTTAATCAAGGTAATTATAGCTTTCCACTTAGTGATGGCCATTCGATGTTGCTTTTTAATCCTCAAAAGACTCTGCCTATTGATTTAGAAATGGCACCTCAGACTTGGTTGGTGAGCATTCTAATTTCGGTTACTAGATTTCATTCATTATTTTCTTCAGATGCTGATCACATTTCTTTTTTAAGTCCTGAAAACAGTTCTAAAAAATATTACGATACCCTTCCTTTCAAATCTTCTATTGCTGTAGTCTTAAGTCAAATTCTACAAGCAAAAGTTCATGACAGCATGAAAGAACTTTATTTTAAAGGTAAGGTTTATGAGCTTTTAAGCTTGTACTTTAATAAAAGTGAAGATCCCTCATTGGAACAATGTCCTTTTTTGATAGATGAAGAAAATGTTCAAAAAATCAGAAGAGCTAAAGACATTATTTTGGAACGAATGACGGATCCCCCTTCGTTAGAAAATCTTTCGGTGGAGATTGGACTTTCTCTAAAAAAATTAAAAGAAGGTTTTAAGCAACTATATGGTGACACTGTTTATTCCTATTTATTAGACCATAAAATGGAAGAAGCACGAAGAATGTTGGATTCACAAAAATTTAATGTTAATGAAGTTGGCTTAAAATTAGGGTATAGTACAGCAAGTCACTTTATTGCAGCTTTTAAAAAGAAATATGGAACAACTCCAAAGAAATATATAGGTTCAGTATCTTCGTAAAAAATTTTAAATGAAAGGAGTATTACTTGTAAATCTTGGCTCACCAGATACTACAAAGACAAATGATGTTAGAGATTATTTAGATGAATTTTTAATGGATGAGCGAGTAATTGATTTGCCTAAATGGTTACGTACATTTTTAGTTAAAGGAATTATTTTAAAAACACGGCCTAAAAAGTCAGCTAAAGCATATCGTAAGATATGGTGGAAAGAAGGTTCTCCTCTTATAGTTTTATCTAAAAGACTTCAAAATAAAGTTCAAAAAAATGTTTCTGTACCTGTGGAATTATCAATGCGTTATGGAAATCCGTCTATAGAGGCTGGATTAAACGCTTTAAATAAGTTAGGGGTGGATGATGTATTTATAATTCCTTTATATCCTCAACATGCCATGGCAACTACCGAAACCATTATGGTATTGGCAGAAGAATTGAAAAATAAATATTTCCCTAAAATGAGGTTTACCTCACTTCCTTCTTTTTATAACCATCCTGATTATATTAGGGTTTTAGCCAATACTATTCAAGATTTTTTAAAAGGAAAAAACTTTGAGCATTTATTGTTTTCGTATCATGGTATCCCGGAAAGACATATTAAAAAATCTGACATTACTCAATCACATTGTAAAATTGACGGAAAATGTTGTTTTACGGAATCTCCTGCTCACGCTTATTGTTATAAACATCAATGTGAAATGACTTCTTTAAAAGTAGCTGAATATCTTGAATTAAAACCTAATACTTATTCCACTATTTTTCAATCTAGGGTTTCTATTATCGGTCAATGGCTTAGACCTTATACCGATAAAACAATAGAGGCATTTGCTAAGAATGGGGCTAAGGAATTGGCTATTGCGACTCCCTCTTTTGTTTCAGATTGCCTAGAAACGTTAGAAGAAATAGGAATGGAGGCAACAGAAGATTTTAAAGATAACGGAGGAAAACATCTACACGTAATTCCATGTATAAATGATCGGGATGATTGGGTAAAAGTATTAAGTCGTTGGATTGATGAATGGGCGCTAAATAAAAGCGTTTAATGAGCAAAAAGAGCACCGAAATTTTAGGTACTGAAAACATTCCAAAGTTACTAATTCAACAGGCTGTTCCTGCCTCTATTGGTATATTGGTGATGTCTCTCAATATTTTGATCGACACCATTTTTGTAGGCCAATGGATAGGATCTGACGCTATTGCCGCAATCAATGTAGTTTTGCCAGTTTCATTTTTCATTGCTGCTCTAGGAATGTCAATAGGTATCGGAGGGGCTTCGATTATTTCTAGATCATTGGGAAAAAAAAATCTACTCAAAGCAGAAAACACATTCGGTAATCAAATCACTCTAACCTTTATAATTACCATTGCGGTTGTTATAGTAGGACTTGTTTTTGTTGATCAAATTATCCCGGTATTTGGTGGTAAGGGTTCCTTATTTGAAATCGCTAAAACCTATTATGTGATTGTTCTGTATGGAGTTCCTGTACTGGCTTTTTGTATGATGTCAAACAATACAATACGCGCAGAAGGAAAACCTAAAAACGCAATGTATGCTATGATGATTCCTTCTGTTACGAACCTTTTATTAGATTATGTTTTTATTAAAATTTTTGGCTGGGGAATGATGGGTGCAGCATGGGCAACAACTCTCTCCTATGGTTTTTGTGCCTCTTATATTGTATATTTCTTTTTTTCTAAGCACACGAGTTTACACCCTAAGTTAAAACATTTTAGCCTGAAATTTTCATTGGTAAAAGAAATTACCTCTTTGGGCTCTGTTACTTTAACTCGCCAAGCAATGGTTAGTATTACTGTTTTATTGGTCAATAATATATTATTCTCTTTTGGAGGAGAATCGTCTATAGCAGTTTATGCAATATTGAGTCGAATGTTAATGTTTGCAACTTTTCCAATTCTTGGAATTACTCAAGGATTTTTACCCATTGCTGGGTTTAATTATGGCGCAAAAAATTGGATACGTGTCCGGAATGCAATTAATATATCTATAGCTTATGCAACTTTTTTAGCAAGTCTCATTTTTGCGGTAATTTTCTTTTTTGCAGAAAGTATTCCAAATGTTTTTTCAGATAATCAATATGTTGCTAATCATGCGCCAACTGCTTTACGTTACGTTTTTGTAGCTCTCCCTATTGTTGGGATACAACTTATAGGAGCAGCTTATTTTCAAGCAATAGGTAAAGCTCTTCCAGCTTTACTACTAACCTTGAGTAGACAAGGTATTTTTTTTATTCCATTGTTGTTTATTTTACCTCGTTTTTATGGAGTAGATGGTGTTTGGATGGCCTTTCCAATTGCAGATGTTCTTTCTACCATTGTTACAGGATTTTTTTTAAATAGGGAGGTTAGTAAATTGAAAACGACCTAACTTTTAAAAGAAATGGTTATCTAATAGCATACCTATGTTTAAAACAATTAAATTTTATACTTTTAGTTTTTATACATATTCAATATGAAGACTTTACACATAAATACACAGTATTTAATAATAGCTCTTTTCCTTTTTTCAATTCAACCTTTTTATGGACAGCGAAAAAAGCGAAGTAAACAAGTAGCTTCAGTCTCATATCCAAATTCAGTCTATGAATCATTATCCTACAGGTCTATAGGTCCTTTCAGAGGCGGAAGATCTTCTGCAGTTACTGGCGTTCCTGGAAAACCAAAGCTATATTATTTTGGCGCTGCTGGTGGGGGTGTTTGGAAAACAGAAGATGGAGGCATAACCTATAAAAATATTTCGGATGGCTATTTTGGCGGAAGTATTGGTTCAATCGCAGTAGCTAAAAGTGATTTAAATGTTATTTATGTTGGCGGAGGAGAAGTCACAGTTAGAGGTAATGTTTCGTCAGGATATGGAATATGGAAATCGGAAGATGCTGGTAAAACATGGACTTTTTCTGGATTACCAGAATCAAGACATATCCCCAGAATAGTCATAGATCCAAATAATTCAGAGATTGTTTATGCAGCGGTACTTGGAAATTTATACAAGCCAACCATAGAGCGCGGGGTGTATAAAAGCGTTAATGGGGGTAAAACATGGAAAAAAGTATTATTTTCTAATATGCATGCCGGAGCGGTTGAGTTAGTTATGGACCCGACAAACTCAAGAGTTTTATATGCCGCTACCTGGAGAATCAACAGAACACCTTACAGCATGAATAGTGGGGGAGAAGGTTCAGTTTTATGGAAAAGTATAGATGCGGGTTCCACTTGGGAGAAAATTAGTAGGAACAAAGGTTTTGCCAGTGGAATATTAGGTATTATGGGTATAACTGTTTCACCCTTAAATCCTCAAAAAGTATGGGTAATTGTTGAAAATAAAGATCAAGGGGGAGTTTACAAATCTGACGACGGAGGGGCCACATGGAATCATGTAAATGAAAGTCGTGCCCTTAGACAGCGTGCGTGGTATTATTCTAAAATTTATGCAGACACCCAAGATGAGGACATTGTTTATGTAATGAACGTCTCATATCATAAATCTAAAGATGGAGGAAAGACCTTTAAGGGTTATAACGCTCCTCATGGTGATCATCATGATTTATGGATAGCTCCAGAAGACAATCAACGAATGATTATTGCTGATGATGGGGGAGCTCAAATTTCAACAAATGCTGGAGAAACTTGGAGCACTTATTACAATCAACCTACCGCACAGTTTTATAGAGTTACCACTGATAATGCATTTCCATATCGTATTTATGCTGCACAACAGGATAATTCAACCATTCGTATAAATCATCGTTCAGATGGTAGAAACATTTCTGAAGAAGATTGGGAGTCAACAGCGGGAGGTGAATCAGCACATATAGCGATTGATCCATTAGATAATGACATTGTTTATGGAGGTAGTTACGGGGGTTTTTTAACGCGTGTGAATCACAAAACAAGTCTCAGAAGATCGATCAATGTTTGGCCTGACAATCCGATGGGATATGGCGCCGAAGGAATGAAATATCGTTTTCAATGGAATTTTCCGATCATCTTTAGTAAGCACAATCCCAAAAAGCTATATACATTTTCTAATCAAGTTCATGTTTCTGAAAATGAGGGACAGTCATGGGAAATCATTAGCCAAGATCTAACACGAAATGATCCAGATCGTTTAAAATCATCTGGTGGACCCATCACTCAAGATAATACCGGAGTAGAATATTACTGTACTATTTTTGCAGCAAATGAATCTCCTCTTGAGGAAGGATTATTATGGGTAGGGAGTGATGATGGATTGTTACATCTAACTCGTGATGGCGGTAAAAATTGGTCAAATGTTACCCCCGCTCAAATGCCTAAATGGTTAATGATTAATAGTATTGATCCGTCACCATTTGATCCAGCGGTTTGTTATGTCGCAGGAACACTCTATAAAACAGGTGATTTTAGACCCTATTTATATAAAACCATGGATTATGGACAAACATGGATAAAAATAACCAATAGTATAAATAAAGAGCATTTTACTCGTGTGCTCAGAGCTGATCCTTCTATAGAGGGGTTACTCTATGCAGGAACAGAAGCAGGTATGTATATTTCTTATGATGATGGTGCTTTTTGGAGCCCTTTTCAATTGAATTTACCAATAGTTCCCATTACTGATTTGACCATTAAAGACAATAGTTTGATTGTTGCTACTCAAGGAAGAAGTTTGTGGATGATTGATGATTTAACAGTTCTTCATCAGCTGAATCAAGAAGTAGTTAAGAATGAGATGACACTCTTTAAACCTAGGGATAGTTACCGTACTCAAGGCTATGGAGGAAGAACTTCTTTAACAGCTGGAACTAATATACCTAATGGGGCGATTGTACATTTTAACCTCAAAGACTTTGATTCGATAAAAGACACTATTCAATTGCATTTTAGAGAAGAAGGAGGGGCCTTAATTAAAACCTTCAGTACAGCCTCTTTAAAGGATAAATTAGAAGTAAAGTCGGGAGGAAATCGATTTGTATGGAACACCAGATACAAGGGAGCAGAGCTTCTTGACGGAATGATTCTATGGGGAGCTTCTTTAACTGGAGCAAAGGCAGTGCCCGGCCAATACAAAGTGAGTTTGCAAAAAGGTGAAATGGTTACTGAGCAAACATTTACTATTTTACCTGATCCTAGAGCTGAGGTAACTGCTAAAGAAAGACAAAAGCATTTTGATTTTGTGAATTCAGTTAATCAAACTTTAGATGAGGCGCATCAAGCTATTAAAAACATCAGAGGTATTAATGCAAAACTAGATACCTTTGAAAAAAACTTTAGAGATTTAAAAGAAGCAAAAGAAATTGTTGAAACTGCCACTGTCCTTAAAAAAGAATTTTCAGAAATTGAAAAGGCG
Source organism: uncultured Flavobacteriaceae bacterium (assembly GCA_905480425.1). Lineage (GTDB taxonomy): Bacteria > Bacteroidota > Bacteroidia > Flavobacteriales > Flavobacteriaceae > MS024-2A. The sequence goes on from CAJQQG010000011.1 coordinate 27,484, forward strand.
CTTTATCAAACTCAAAATAGGAGTAATCAAGATCCGCTTAATTTCCCAATTCGCTTGACCAACAAGCTTGGACATATAAACAATTTAGTTATGGGGAATGATTTTCCTCCAACAGATCAGGATGTTGAGGTAAGTAAGTTGCTTACAAGTCAAATTAAAATCCAAATAGATCACTACAAAAAACTATTGACTAAAGATTTGGAAGCCTTTAACAAGACTTTTGCTGATTTGAAATTAGATTTTTTAACCTTAAAATAAAACGTCTTGTATTATAATTACATCAAAGCGTTACATCTTATTTTTGTTATAACTTGGTTTGCTGGACTTTTTTATATCCCAAGACTTTTTATCTACCATATTGAAGCTATAAATAAACCTAAAAATGAAGCAGATATTCTCATTCCACAATTTAAATTGATGGCCAAAAGGTTATGGTATATTATTTCATGGCCATCTGCAGTGTTGGCAATTATATTTGCAATTTGGTTGCTGGTTCTAATGCCCTCATGGTTATCACAGCCCTGGATGCATTTAAAACTATCGTTTGTTCTTCTCTTGATTGCTTATCATTTGAGAACACATCATTTTTTTTTAAAACTTCAAAAAGATCAAAACACTTGTAGTAGTAATTATATGCGGATATGGAATGAGGGCGCTTCTTTATTACTTTTTGCTATTATTTTTTTGATTATTCTAAAAGACACCCTTCATTGGATACCAGGAGTTTTAGGGATTGTCGGTCTAGCATTAGTACTTCTTTTAGGGATTCGACTTTATAAAAAAACACGAAAAGACGAATGAAATTTCTCATTAAACTTCCCGAAAAATTTTCTTTTAGGACTCGCCTTTTTGCAGTGATGATCATCATGCTTTTTGTTGCTGGCATACTTATTTTAGGAACCACTTCCATCCAGTATGAATCACAAAGAGAAAACTATCATTTAGGAAGGTTGGATAGAAAAGAGGCTCAAATACAACGACATATAAATCACTTAGTCACTAAGAATGATTTATATGAAAAACATGATAGTGTATGGCAAAAATTCAATTCTGAATTTGAACAAATAAATAGAATTCATAATATTAGGTATTCATTATTTTCATTAGATGGAACTCCCCTTTTTGTTTACCACTCTCCCCTTGAAGTTATTGCTAATAATTATTTATTGGATTCTTTACTCTTACAACGAATTTTAAAAAGTGAAACAGGTAATTATTTAGAGAGATATAATTTAGATATTGATAAATTTCATGCTTCTTATAGTGTTTTAAATGATGAATTTGGGAAGTCATATGGGATATTATTTTTTCCTTATTTTGAAGACACTTCCTTTTCTGAAAATGAATTAAACTCCTTTTTACAAAATTTATATCAGATTTATATATTTCTTCTTTTTGCAGTAATTTTTATAGCGTATTTTTTGTCTAAATATGTTACTAGATCTCTAGAAATTATTCGTGTTAGAATGGCAGAAACAGGTTTAGACAAAAAAAATGAAAAAATATATTTAAAAAATGCAACTAGAGAAATTGATAGTTTAGTAAATTCTTACAATACAATGATTGATGAATTATCCGAAAATGCAGCAAAATTAGTAAAAACCCAAAGAGAAGAAGCATGGCAAGAAATGGCCAAACAAGTTGCCCATGAAATAAAAAATCCTTTGACTCCAATGCGATTAACTATCCAGAGTTTTCAGCACAAATACGATTCAAATGATCCTGATAATGATGAAAGGATATCTAATTTCTCAGATCTATTAATTCAACAAATAGATACAATGAGTGATGTGGCTGAGGCTTTTTCGAATTTTGCTTCCCTCCCAAAGCTTAATTTGAAAGAATGTGATATGGTAGATGTTACTTCAAAGGCAATAAAAATCTTTCAACAGGAACACATTATTTTCTCTTCAAATCATGCTCAAATTTTCCATAAACTTGATAAAGCTCAATGGATTAGAGTAATTACAAATTTGATTCAAAATTCACTTCAATCCATTTCTAAGAATAAAACCCCTCAAATAGGAATTCAACTAATTAAAGAGCCGGGAGAAATACTTCTTATTATATCTGATAATGGAAAAGGAATTTCTCCGAGTTTAACAGGTAAGATTTTTGAGCCAAAATTTACAACAAAAAACTCTGGGATGGGATTGGGACTTGGAATTGTAAAGAATATTATAGAATCGCATAATGGTACTATTTCATTTGTTTCCAAACAAGAAAAGGGCACTACATTTACCATTAGATTACCGCAATAATTTTAAATATTATTTTGTAATCGATTTACTTCATCAACAATTTTTTTTTCAATTATATTAATTAGTGCTTCATGAGATCCTTCAATAATTTCCATAGGTTTATGAACAGTAACTCTTAGACTTACCCCAAGGGGCATTGGAAAATAATTATTAAATGCAAATTTCCATGAATTTCCTATGCTCAAAGGAACGATTACCGCGTCTGGCATGTTTTTCATTAAAATTAAAAGACCTGACTTGTGAAACGGCTTGACAACACCATCGCGACTTCTTGTTCCTTCTGGAAATATTACAGCAGAATGTTTTTTTCGAGCTAAGTCTTTACCGAAAATTTCAATGTCTTTAAGTGCTTTCTTTTGATTTTTTCTGTCAATAAGAACAGAGCCACCATGACGTAAATTAAATGAAATGCTAGGGATCCCTTTCCCCAATTCTTTTTTACTTACAAATTTAGCGTTATGATTTCTAAAGTGCCAGATTATTGGTGGCACATCATAAGTACTTTGGTGATTAGCTACAAAGATTATAGAACGATCTTTAGGAAGAATAAATGGGTTTTGAAAGCTTATTTTAGAACCAACAATTAATAAACACTTAAGCAAGAAAAAATTTAAAACATCTACTGCAGCTTTCTGAGCTTTCTTCCCAATAATATAAAAACCTATCCATTGAATTACATGGAAAAAGCTTAATAAAAAACCAAAACAAACGTAGTAAAGGACACTTACGGAGAAATTTAAAAGTGCTTTCACGACCTAATCAATCCTTTAAAGATCAAAGTAGTTTAACAATGATCGTTAAATGCTGCTTTTAAGTTTTCCGATATCAATTCTGCAGGGCGACCTTCAATATGATGACGCTCAACCATATGAACCAGTATCCCATCTTTAAATAACGCAATACTAGGAGAGGATGGAGGAAAGGGAACCATCAAATCACGAGCAGTGTTGGTAGCTTCAGTATCTACTCCTGCAAATACAGTCACTAAATGATCAGGTGTTTTCTCATTTTGTAATGAGTGGTTTACTCCTGGGCGAGCATTTGCAGCCGCACAACCACAAACAGAATTTACGACAACTAATGTTGTTCCTTTTTGGTCGATAGCAATTGCAACATCTTCTGAGGTGTGTAATTCTCCAAAACCAATGTTTGTTAACTCTTCCCGCATGGGTTTTACTAATTCCGCTGGATACATATGTTTTTTTTTCAAAGATATAAAAGTAATGCTATATGATAAGGTTTTGTTGAGCCGATTTTATTTGTCAAATTTGCAATTAATTAGAAATATAAAATATGATTAAGTGGATTGCAGCGTTTATAGGTTATTATTTGTTTCGCTTTCCGGGAGGGATTTTCGGATATTTTGTAGGAGGTTTATTTGATCAATTTCTTAATGGAAAGCGAATTAGTTTTAATTCACAGCCTCAAAATATTCAGCCAGCACTTTTTCAAATCAATTTAATTTCCTTGGCAGCAATTGTTATTAAGGCAGATGGACAGGTTAAAGCGGCTGAATTACAATTTGTTCGTACCTTTTTCATTTCAAATTATGGGCCAGATAAAGCATCTTCAATTTTTGAAATTTTTAATGAGCAAATAAAAAAAGAGACAATCAGTATTTATGAATTGTCTGAAGTTTTCAGAAAGAAAGCTCCATATGAAACCCAATTACAAATACTGCATTTTCTTTTTGGAGTTGCAAATGCTGATGGGAGCATTTCTAAATCTGAACTTCAGAAAATAAATCAAATTGCAGCAGCAATTGGAATACGGTCTAATGACTTGGAGAGTATAAAGGCTATGTTTATTAAAGCTACAGGCAACGCTTTTAGAATTTTAGAAATATCTCCTTCTGCCACTGATTCAGAAGTTAAAAAAGCTTACAGATCAATGGCAAAAAAATATCATCCAGATAAGCTCCAGTCAAAAGACCCTGCTATGATTAAAGGAGCTCAAGAGAAGTTTCAAGAGGTACAAAGAGCCTACGAAGCAATTCAAAAAGAACGAAAATTATGATGGAGACACTATGGTTTTATTCCAACTTGGGTTTTTGGCATGTAATAGATTGGAATGGACTTGATCATTTCTATTTTATAGTTACGTTAGTGTTACCTTTTAGCATTAAGGAGAGCGGTAAATTACTTTGGTGGGTTACTCTTTTTACAATTGGTCACACCCTTTCACTTATTGGAAATTTTTATACAGAATTTTCCTTTTCCAGCTATTGGATAGAGATTTTGATTCCGATTACCATTGCTTTAAGTGCTGTTGCTGTTTTCTTTTTAAAAAGTGAAAAAAGTGTTTATAGAAGCAAGAAGATTTTTCCGCTAATGACCATTTTTTTTGGGATTATTCATGGGTTAGGTTTTGGACGATATTTTAAGATGCTAATTTTTGATGATGCTGTCACAATTTCTTTGTTTTCATTTGCTTTAGGTATTGAATTGGCTCAAGTAACCATAGTTGTTTTTGTTCTTTTCACGAGTTGGCTTGTATTAAAAATTTTTAAAAATTCTAAAAGAAGTTGGGAATTTTTCGTGTCCGGCTTAATTTTGCTAGCTTCATTTAAAATGATTTTAGAAAGAATTTAAAACATAATACTGCCTAAATTGATATCTTCGTTATAATGGTGAAAGAAAAGCAAGAGAAGTATGATAAAGCCTATCTTAAAATGGCATCTACTTGGGGACAGTTGTCTTATTGTGAACGAAAAAAAGTAGGGGCACTTATAGTAAAAGACCGAATGATTATTTCAGATGGTTTTAATGGAACTCCCTCAGGCTATAAAAATGTATGCGAAGATGAAGAACATTATACCAAATGGTATGTCCTTCATGCTGAGGCAAATGCAATTTTAAAAGTAGCAGCCTCAACTCAATCTTGTATGGGTGCAACTTTATATATTACGCTTTCTCCTTGTAGAGATTGTAGTAAATTAATTCATCAAGCTGGCATAGTTCGCGTTGTATATGCCAAAACATATAAAGATGTAACAGGCTTAGAGTTTTTGAAAAAAGCAGGTGTTGAACTAAAATACGTTTCTTTAGAAAACTAAAACCATTGAAAACAAATACTTTTTTCTTGATTTTAATTGTGTTTCTTTCATTGGCTATTGGTCATTTGATTGGGTCAAATAACTTATTAAATGATGACAAGCCAGCACCAGTCTATGAAAGTGTTCAAAAACTAAATCAATTACTTATTTATTTGTCAAACGACTATGTTGATAAAATAAATACAGACAGTATCGTTGGAGTAGTAATTGAAGAAATAGTAAATGAATTAGACCCACACTCTGTATATATTCCTGTTGTTCAAAAACAAGCTCTTTCAGAAAGTATGCAAGGAAATTTTATGGGAATTGGCGTTAGTTTTTTTATAGTCCAAGACAGTATTGCAGTGGTAAGAGTCTTAGAAGGTGGGCCTAGTGAAAAAGCAGGATTAAAATCAGGAGATCGGATTTTAACGGTAGATCAAGATACTCTTTACCAAAAACAACTTACTAGCGAGGCTGTAGTTTCAAAATTAAAAGGGAGCTCTGTAAACCCTATTAAACTAAAAGTATATAGAAAGAGAACAGACTCTATTTATTCTTTTAAATTTAAACGCGGACCTGTTCCCTTGCCAAGTGTATCGTCTTCTTATATGATAAATGAAACGATTGGATACATTAAAATAAATCGCTTTTCACAAACTACTTTTCCTGAATTTAGAAAGGCCTTGGAAAAATTGATTGCTCAAGAGATGGAAGATTTAGTTCTTGATTTGAGAGGTAACCCTGGAGGGTATTTATTGCCTGCTAAACAAATTGTAGACGATTTTTTAGCCGCTAATAAGCCGATTGTTATTGTGGAAGGAAATAATGGGTTTAGGGAACGAACTGTTGCTTCTTCTTCAGGCTTGTATGAAAATGGAGGCTTGTATGTGCTAGTTGATGAAAATTCTGCTTCATCAAGTGAGATTATTGCTGGAGCTATTCAAGATAATGACCGCGGATTTATTGTAGGGAGACGAACATTTGGGAAAGGACTTGTTCAGCAACAAATGCCACTTGGCGGAGGTGATCAAATTCGCTTAACAACAGCTCGATATTATACTCCAACGGGAAGATCTATTCAGCGTCCTTATGACAGTACCTCCAGATCTGATTATTATGGTGAGGTACAACAACGTTTTGAAACAGGCGAAATGGATGATGAATCGAATGTTCCAAAAAATGATAGTTTAGCATTTACTACTTCAAAAGGAAGAACAGTTTACGGTGGGGGAGGAATAACCCCTGATTTTTATATTTCTAATGGAGAAACGCCTGATGAGTTATTGAATAATTATTTTATTCGCTCTAATTTATTGAATCGGTTTGTGTTTTTGGAAATGGATGCCCAACCTAAAAAATATATCTTTAATAATGCCGCTAGGTTTTATAATGAACCACTTCCTTTTAGGGAAGAACTAATAAAAGCTTTCAAAGACTATTGTATAGAAAACAGCTATCCTATTACTATAACTAAAAACAATGAAGGAGTCCTAATTAATGCAATAAAAGCATATATAGCTATTCAATTATTTGGAGAAAATCTTTACAATAGAATTGTAAATGAAAAAGACCCTTTTATTCAAAAAACTCTGACTGAAATTAAAACTCCTTAAGAATTTTTTAGTTTTTGAGCAACTCTTTTTGAAAGTATCAAAATCAGGAGTAATAAAAAAGCGCTAGCAGAGGATATCACTCCAATTACAGCCACACTACTTTTTCCCGTTATTGGATCGCTCCAATCTATTTGAGTAAGATTAAAAATACAAGAGGCAATGGCTAGTGCCATAAAAAGAGTAAGTATAATTTTCATAAGGCAAATATAATGGTTTACAGAAGTTGACCAATATTGGAAGTGAATAATTTAACAGCGATGGCTAATAAAATAATTCCAAAAACCTTTTGAATAATATTGATTCCAGATTTCCCCAACCACCCTTCAATTATTTTAGAGGATCTTAAAATGATATAAACGAAAAATATATTTATTATAATCGCGATGATAATATTACTCACTTCAAATTCTGCACGTAATGAAAGCAATGATGTCATAGTTCCCGCTCCAGCGATCATAGGAAAAGCAATAGGAACAATTGAGGCGGTTTTAGGAGCTTCATTTTTAAAAATAGTAATTCCTAAAATCATTTCTAAGGCTAAGAACAGAATTATTAAAGCGCCCGCTACAGCAAAAGAATTTATGTCTACCCCAATAATTTTTAGTATTTCATCTCCTAAAAACAAAAAACTAATCATAATTATTGCTGCTATAATTGAAGCTTTTTCAGATTCAATATGGCCAACTTTTTCACGCAGTGAGATGATGATGGGAATGCTCCCAACAATATTAATGACCGCCAAGAGAACAATGCTGGCGGTGAAGATTTCCTTAAAATCAATCATTGAAGATTTTTTTTTGCAAATGTACTTTCATTATTATAAATGTACATTTTAAAATGGTTATTTTTATTGAAAATAATACACATGGTTGCTATAGAAAACACATTAATTTCTGATGACTTAATTAAAGAAGATTTTGTTTGCAATATTTCGAAATGTAAAGGCCAATGTTGTGTTTCAGGTGAGGCTGGTGCCCCACTAGAAAATGAGGAGGTTACATTCTTACAGCAAAATTATTCCAAAATAAAACCCTTTTTAAACGAAAAAGGGATCGCATCTATCGAAGCTCAAGGAGTATTTGTAAAAGGAATTGATGGGGATTATGAAACTCCACTAGTAAAAGGGAAAGAATGTGCTTATACTGTTTTTTCTGAAACGGGAGTCGCTTCTTGTGGCATTGAAAAAGCAAACAAAGAAGGAGTAATTGATTTTCAAAAACCAATTTCATGTCATCTATATCCTGTCAGAATTCAAAAGTATGATGATATGACGGCTGTAAATTACCATAGCTGGTCTATTTGTTCTGACGCATGTGATTTAGGAAAATCACTTAAAATTCCAGTATATCAATTTGTTAAAACTGCCCTTGTAAGAAAATTTGGAAAAGTATGGTATACTGCTTTAGAAAAATATGCAAAAAAGGCGTCTTAGTTCAGTTCTAATGTTCACGCGGTCTAACAAAAATATATTATTGTAACACTCTAATTATCAGACTATTTTAATATTATTTTTTTTCTCAAAAAGTTCGAAAAAAGCTCAGATTGTTAAAAACTAACCCTCATTGTGGAAAAGTTGCTCTTTCAATTTCCGATTCATTTTAGAATCTTTGTTAAACAACAACCAACCAATTTTAAATCATAAATAAAAATCAAAATGGCAGCAGTAGAACCTATCCTCCAAGAAAACGAAAATCGTTTCGTTATTTTCCCAATCCAACACCATGATATATGGGAATGGTATAAAAAGATGGAGGCTAGTTTTTGGACAGCCGAAGAAATTGATTTACATCAAGATTTGACGGATTGGAATACAAAATTAACTAATGATGAACAATATTTCATCAAGCATATTCTAGCTTTTTTTGCTGCATCGGATGGTATTGTAAATGAAAATCTTGCTGAGAATTTTGTTAATGAAGTACAGTACTCTGAAGCTAAATTTTTCTATGGTTTTCAGATTATGATGGAAAATATCCATTCAGAAACGTATTCTTTATTAATCGATACGTATGTGAAAGACGATGCTGAAAAAGACAATCTTTTCAAGGCTATTGAAGTTTTTCCAGCTATTAAGAAAAAAGCAGATTGGGCATTACAGTGGATTGATTCAGATTCTTTTGCCGAACGTTTAATTGCTTTTGCAGCTGTTGAAGGAATTTTCTTCTCAGGAGCATTCTGTTCTATTTATTGGTTAAAGAAAAGAGGATTAATGCCAGGTCTTACATTTTCAAATGAGTTAATATCTAGAGATGAAGGAGTGCATTGTGATTTTGCAGTTCACTTACACAATCATCACTTGGTAAATAAAGTACCTCCAGCTCGAATTAAAGAAATTCTTCTTGACGCATTAACAATTGAGCGCGAGTTTATCACAGAATCTTTACCAATCAGTTTGATTGGTATGAATGCTAAGTTGATGACCCAATATTTAGAATTTGTAACCGATCGCCTTCTTACAGAACTAAACTTGGAGAAAGAGTTTAACGTAACCAATCCATTTGACTTTATGGATATGATATCCTTACAAGGAAAAACAAATTTCTTTGAGAAGCGAGTAGGTGAATACCAAAAAGCGGGTGTTCTAAATGCAGAAGATCAAGAGACAAAAATCAGCTTTGACGCAGATTTTTGATCTAAAGACACCCTAACTAATTTTTTTCTGTTTTTCAGAAAAAATCAATAATTTTTAAATATCACCCCTATGTTTGTACTCAAGAGAGATGGCCGTAAAGAGCCCATTATGTTCGATAAAATTACCGCTCGAATTCGTAAATTGAACTATGGATTAAATCCATTAGTAGATCCTGTTCGAATTGCAATGCGTGTAATTGAAGGACTTTATGATGGAGTTACGACTTCGGGCTTGGACAATCTTGCAGCTGAGGTTGCTGCCACGATGACCACATCTCATCCTGACTACGCAAAATTAGCGGCTCGTATATCAGTTTCTAATTTACACAAGAATACCAAAAAATCTTTTTCTGAAACCATGGCTGACTTGTATCAGTATGTAAATCCTAGAACAGGTAAAAAGGCTCCTTTACTTTCGGATGAGGTTTATGAGATTATTCAAAAAAATGCTGATAAGTTAGATTCAAATATTATTTATAATAGAGATTTTGGGTATGACTTCTTTGGTTTCAAAACATTAGAACGCTCTTATTTACTGAAGTTAAACGGAGAAATTGTAGAACGGCCACAGCACATGTTGATGCGTGTTTCTGTGGGAATTCATTTAGACGATATTGATTCTGTTCTTGAGACTTACGAGCTGATGTCTAAAAGATATTTTACACACGCAACACCTACATTATTTAATTCAGGAACACCTAAGCCGCAGATGTCTTCATGTTTTTTATTGACTATGAAAGACGACAGTATTGATGGTATCTACGACACTTTAAAGCAGACTGCTCGAATTTCGCAGTCAGCAGGAGGTATTGGACTGTCTATTCACAATGTGCGCGCTACAGGTTCTTATATAGCAGGAACAAATGGAACTTCTAATGGAATTGTACCGATGTTACGTGTTTTTAACGATACCGCACGATATGTTGATCAAGGTGGAGGAAAAAGGAAAGGTTCCTTTGCAATTTATGTAGAGCCGTGGCATGCTGATATTTTTGAATTCTTAGAGTTGAAAAAGAACCATGGAAAAGAAGAAATGCGGGCACGCGATTTGTTTTATGCTATGTGGACACCAGATTTATTCATGAAGCGAGTAGAACAAAACGCAGAATGGACATTAATGTGTCCTAACGAATGTCCTGATCTTTTTAATGTCCATGGAGATGAATTTGATAAACTTTACCTTAAATATGAATCAGAGGGAAAAGGACGAAAAACAATCAAAGCACGAGAACTTTGGGAGAAGATTTTAGAATCTCAAATTGAAACAGGTACTCCATACATGCTTTATAAGGACGCTGCCAATAGAAAATCTAATCAGAAAAATATAGGCACCATTCGTTCTTCAAATTTATGTACAGAAATTATGGAGTATACTTCTCCAGATGAGGTAGCTGTATGTAATTTAGCCTCTATAGCTTTACCTATGTTTATTAAAGATGACGCTTTTGATCACCAGGCGTTATTTGATGTAACAGTTCGTGTAACGAAAAATTTAAACCGCGTGATTGATCGCAATTACTATCCGGTAATTGAAGCCCAAAACTCAAACTTCAGGCACCGTCCTGTAGGATTAGGAGTTCAAGGACTCGCAGATGCATTCATAATGTTACGCTTGCCTTTTACGTCTGACAAAGCAAAAGAGCTAAATCAAGAAATTTTTGAAACTCTTTATTTTGCAGCTTTAACGGCTTCAGCAGAAGAAGCTAAAAATGATGGTCCTTATGAAAGCTACAAAGGCTCTCCAATTTCAAAAGGGGAATTCCAACATAACTTATGGGGAATAAAAGATGAAGAATTAAGCGGACGATGGGACTGGGCTGCTTTACGCAAAACAATAAAAAAACAAGGTGTTAGAAATTCACTTTTAGTAGCACCTATGCCAACTGCTAGTACTTCTCAAATCCTTGGAAATAACGAATGTTTTGAACCCTATACCTCTAATATTTATACAAGACGTGTTCTTTCGGGAGAGTTTATTGTTGTTAACAAGCATCTCTTAGAAGACCTTGTGGATCGCGGATTATGGGATGAAGACATGAAGCAACAATTGATGCGCAATAATGGATCTGTTCAAAGTATCGAAGGTATTCCAGATGATTTAAAAGAACTATATCGTACGGTTTGGGAAATGAGTATGAAAGATATCATAGACATGTCTCGCCAACGAGGATATTTTATTGATCAATCACAATCTTTGAATCTCTTTATGGAAGGAGCCACTATGGCCAAACTAACATCAATGCACTTTTATGGATGGAAATCGGGATTAAAAACAGGAATGTATTACTTGAGAACCAAATCCGCAGTTGATGCCATTAAGTTCACACTAGACAATTCAAAAAAAGAAAAAAGCACACCGATAGCTGAAGCTATAACAACAACAGTTTCTCAGACTGCAGCTGCTAGTGCAATAGCCCCACAGCCAGCTGTTCCAGTTGAGCCTTTAACACCACAGGAGCTTAAGCAAATGCTTGCGAAAGCCAAAGAAGGTGAAGATGACGATTGCTTGATGTGTGGATCTTAATTGACATAATGATTTAATAACATTATTGATTAAATATTATTTAAAAGGTAATAATAAGGTAATATCAAACTGTTTTTAAAATATGATTTTTGTTATGTAATTATATTAAAAACTACATGAAACAGTTAATATTATCTTTTTTGTTTATTCCCCTTGGTCTTTTACTTCAAGCTCAAGAAATTAGTGACACTAAATTTGGCAATGGAATGATAAATTTTATCGCAAAAGATAGTTCTTTTAGCGTAAAATTTGCACCTAGAGTTCAATCGCGTTACCAAAGTGAATGGAGTTATGATGGCGAAGATTATGATCCTGCAGATATCAATTTTTCAGTAAGAAGAGCACGATTGAAATTTGGGGGTTTTGCTTTTTCACCAAAATTAAAATACAAAATTGAATTGGGTCTTTCCAATCGTGATATTTCAGGAGCAAATATTTACAATAGAAATACACCACGGTATATCTTAGATGCTGTGGTCATGTGGAATTTTCACGAAAATTTTGAACTATGGGCTGGCCAAACAAAACTGCCAGGAAATATAGAAAGAGTTGTTTCTTCAGCAAACTTACAGTTGATTGATCGATCATTATTGAATAGTAAATTTAATATTGATCGAGATATAGGTATTCAATTACGGCACAAATTAAGATTGGGTGGTAACTGGATTATAAAAGAAAAGTTCTCAATTTCACAGGGTGAAGGAAGAAATATAACCGAAGGAAATATAGGGGGACTTCAATATACCTCAAGACTTGAATTACTTCCTTTTGGTGAATTCTCTTCAAAGGGTGATTATTCCCAAGGAGACTTAAAACGTGAAAAATCAATTAAAGCCATGTTTGGTTTTACCTATGACATTAATGAAAATGCAGTAAAAAGTAGAAGTAATATGGGCTCTTATTTAATACAATCTAGTGGAGGATTATTTGAGACTGACATTACTACTATATTTCTGGATGGTGTTATTAAATATAACGGCTTCGCATTGACGGGAGAGTATGCAAATAGAGATGCTGATCAAATTGAAGCTTTAGAAGAAGATGGTAGAACAAAAACAGGAGCGGTAGTGGGTGCAGGATCTGCTTCAAACATACAAGGAAGTTATCTTTTTAAAAATAACTTTGAAATTACTGCACGATATACTAATATTAATTTTAAAAAAATTACTCGTCTATCAGACCTTAACCAAATCACATTTGGGGTGTCAAAGTATGTTGTGGGACATAGTTTAAAAATTCAAGCAGACATTAGCCTTTTAAATGCTAGTGGAATAAAAGATAATGTACTTTTCAGAACAGGATTTGATCTTCATTTTTAATAATTTGATAACGTAGAGATTGATATTAATACTGATCTTTACCAATAATAAATTTTTTATGGATAATATTTACTTATATATGTTGATTGCTCTTGCCGTTTTGGCAGTTGCAGACATAGTTGTAGGAGTTAGTAATGATGCTATTAACTTTTTGAATTCAGCAATAGGCTCAAAAGCAATCTCAATAAGAACCATTATGATTGTCGCAAGTTTAGGGATTTTTATTGGTGCTGTTTTTTCAAGTGGTATGATGGAAGTGGCTCGAAAAGGTATTTTTAATCCAGGCTCTTTTTACTTTGATGAAATTATGATCATTTTCATGGCTGTAATTATAACGGATATACTCCTCCTTGATTTCTTTAATACATTAGGCCTTCCTACTTCAACAACGGTTTCAATAGTTTTTAACCTCTTAGGTGCTTCTGTTGTAATGTCTTTAATTAAAATCGGTGCTTCAGATGCTGAAACGATAGCTGATATAGGAAATTATATTAATACAGATAAAGCAATTACCATTATTAGTGGAATCCTCTTGTCTGTTATCATTGCCTTTTCTGTTGGTGCTTTTGTCCAATGGATTTCACGAATTATTTTTACCTTTCAATTTGAAAAGAAAGTAAAAAACTTTGGAGCTTTTTTTGGTGGAATTGCCCTTACCTCAATCACCTATTTTATTTTCATAAAAGGACTAAAAGGAACGCCATACTACAAAGAGCTTTCGGGTTTTTTGAAAAGCAATGAGCTTTTAATAGTTGCAATTGCTTTTTTTGCTTTAACAGCCCTTTCCTATTTTTTTCAAAAAATCTCTCAAAAAAGTATTTTAATAATTATCATATTGGTAGGTACTTTTGGACTTGCTCTTGCTTTTTCAGGAAATGACTTAGTTAACTTTATTGGTGTTTCAATGGCAGCATATCATTCTTATGAAGCATGGAGTATTTCTGGAATAGATCCAACCTTATTTTCAATGGAAGTTTTAGATAAGAAAGTACCTGCAGAACCACTTTTATTATTTATTGCGGGTGGAATTATGGTAATTACTCTGTGGTTTTCTAAAAAAGCTAAAACTGTAGCAGAAACTGAAATAGGTTTATCTAGACAGAATGATACACATGAAAAATTTAAACCCAATATTTTTTCTAGAACACTTGTAAATTTATTTTTTGGTATTTCATCCGTAATAAGTGCAGTATTGCCAAAATCTTTTCATGATAGAATTGAGAAAAGTTATGAGCGAAATAATGCATTTATGCTTTCTAAAGATCAAAGTGTAGACGCCCCAGCTTTTGATATGATTAGAGCATCTGTTAACTTAATGGTTGCTGGTATTTTAATTTCGATAGCAACTGCTATGAAATTACCTTTATCAACTACATATGTAACCTTTATGGTGGCAATGGGAACCTCGCTTGCAGACAGAGCCTGGGGTAGGGAAAGTGCTGTGTATCGTGTTGCAGGTGTTGTAAGTGTTATAGGAGGCTGGTTTTTAACAGCTTTAGGAGCCTTTTTAGCTTCAGGGGTGGTTGTCTTTCTAATCCGATGGGATAAAGTAACTATGATCCCAATTCTTTTGCTTTTAACAATTCTTTTACTTCTAAGAAACTTTATTAAACACAAAAATAAGGATGTAAAAATAGATTCCAATCAACTTAGAAAATATGAAAGTAGCACTGTTCAAGGCATTATTTCAGAAAGTGCTGAAAATATTATTGCTGTAATTTCAAGAGCTAGTAAAATTTATGCCAACTTTTTAGAGGGACTTTCTACTCAAAACTCAGACCTATTAAAAAAGAGTAAAAAAGGGGTAGCGAAGTTAGATGGTGAGATAGAGGACCTTAGAGATAATATTTTCTTTTTGATTAAAAATTTAGATGAAACTAGTGTCCGAGGAAGTAATTTTTATATTATAATATTAGCTTATCTAACTGATATAGCACAATCTTTAGAGTTTATTTCTAAGAAGAGTTACAAACATGTAAATAATCAGCATCAAAAGTTGAAATTTAATCAATTCAAAGATTTAAAGGAAATAGAAGACCGGTTGGATTTACTGTATAAAGAAATAATTGATATTTTTAATAGCAGAAAATTCGAGAGAATCGCTTTTGTGATAGCTCAAAAGAATGAGTTACTAGGTCTTATTTCCATGAAAATTGACACTCAAATTGAGCGAACACGATCGGAAGAATCAAGCCCTAAAAACACCACGCTTTATTTCAATATTTTACTTGAAACGAAAGACTTAGTTAATAGTATCATGAATTTGATGGAAGAATATTATGATAGTTATAAAAAATAAGATTTATTTTTAGAGAAATTAAATCTTATGTCATAGTTGCTGTATTAAAATATTTATAATAAAGAGGATAGCTATTCAACCGTACCTTTTTTTAGCTTGATAATAAGCTAAATATTGACCTAACAATAATATGATCCTATGTCAAATAATTAAAGACTATTGGCACTACTAGAAGGCATTATTTTTAGTTACACAAGATTATTTTATTTAAATGTTAATTATGCTCAGTTCACTATTAAGTAAATGTTATCATATTTATTTTTATTAAAGTTTACTTTACATATGATTTAAGAATCCTAAATTTGTAGGATGGAATGGGAATCATTATTATCATTAAAACGCTTTGGTGACAAGAATAAACGCTTACGAATAGAACAAGATGATCTGCGTTTAGGATTTGAAGTGGATTATGATAGGATTGTATTTTCAAATGCTTTTCGAAGCTTGCAGGATAAAACACAAGTCATTCCTTTTTCAAAAACAGATTTTGTTCATACACGTTTAACCCATAGTTTAGAAGTCTCAGTAGTAGGAAGAAGTTTGGGACGTATTGCAGGGAAAGCTATTCTTGAAAAGTATCCACA
This sequence comes from uncultured Flavobacteriaceae bacterium, assembly GCA_905480425.1. Taxonomy (GTDB): domain Bacteria; phylum Bacteroidota; class Bacteroidia; order Flavobacteriales; family Flavobacteriaceae; genus MS024-2A. The sequence continues at coordinate 43,752 of CAJQQG010000011.1, forward strand.
TTTACAAGCTACCCTAGGCTATCAGCCAAATGATTTTGGTGCTATAGTTGCAGCCGCTGCATTAGCTCATGACATAGGCAATCCTCCTTTTGGACATAGTGGAGAAAAGGCTATTGGTCATTTCTTTACTTCGGGATCTGGAAAGGGATTCAAAGATTCATTAACGCCTATAGAATATCAAGATTTATGTGATTTTGAGGGAAATGCAAATGGATTAAAAATTTTAACAGAATCCCAAATAGGAACACCGGGAGGTTTAAGACTAAGCTATGCTACGTTGGGCGCTTTTATAAAGTATCCCAAAGGTAGCTTACCTAAAAAGCCCTCTGATCATGTGGCTGATAAAAAGTATGGCTATTTTCAAGCTCAAGCTCCTTTTTTTGAAGATCTCATTCAAGAACTAGCATTACCTGTTGAGCAAGGACCCATTCGCCACCCGCTAACTTATTTAGTGGAAGCGGCAGATGATATATGCTACACTATTATAGATTTTGAAGATGGGATTAACTTAGGGTGGATTTCAGAAGATTTCGCCTTAGAATATTTAATCAATTTAGTTAGAGATAAAATTGATACAAAGAAGTACGCACAATTGGTATATAAGCCACAGCGGTTAAGTTATCTCAGAGCACTTGCAATTAATAGTTTAATTCAAGATGCCATCTATATTTTTATTGAAAATGAAGCATCTATTTTAAAAGGAACCTTTGAGGTTTCACTTTTGGATAAAAGTAAATACAAGGCTCAAATTGAAGATATTATTAACCTAAGTATTGAAAATATTTACCAATCACGAGAGGTTGTTCAAAAAGAAGTAGTTGGTCACCGAGCAATTTCAACCTTATTAGAGCATTATACCAATGCAGCTGTTAGAATGTTTAAGGGAATTCCAAATTCTCATGATAAATTGATTCTTTCTTTAGTTGATGAGGGAACATCTATCCAAGGAAATACCTTATATGAAACCCTTTTAAATGCAACCTGTTATGTAGCTAGTCTTTCTGATGGAAAAGCTTTAAGGATGGCACAAGATATTGGCGGTTAATTCCTATTACTTTATAAATACGAACTCACTACCTTTGCAAAAAAAAAACTATGAGATGGGTTATTACAATCTTAATTTTCTGTATTCTTCAGTGGTATGCTTTTCAGGGAATTAAAACAGTAACGTCTAACCGATGGTTTTGGTTACTTTATGGAGTAATCGTTACAATTATTGTAGGGAATTTATTACTACATACCCTAATCTTAGAACGTGCAGCTAATATGGAGCCAAAGCTTATGTATGCTATAGGTTTATTTATTACTCTTTTTTCATTTCAGGCAATCATTACGCTCTTATTAATGGCGGAGGACATTATTAGAGTGCCCCAGTCCATCTACGCTTATTTTTTTAAAATGCCCGGGCAATCCTCTTTTTTTCCTACTCGAAGAAAGTTTTTAGCTCAATTAGCAGTAGGAATAGCAGCTATTCCATTTACTTCTTTACTTTATGGGATGTACCGTGGTCGATATAATTATAAAGTACTTTCTTATGTTTTGGAATATGAAGATTTACCAGAAGCTTTTGATGGCTTTAAAATTGCTCAAATTTCAGATATCCATAGTGGTAGTTTTGACAGTCCTGAAAAAGTAAAATATGGAGTTGATTTAGTCAATAAAGTACAAGCAGATCTAGTTTTATTTACTGGTGACCTTGTTAATAATAGATCAGATGAGGCGCTTCCATGGATCAAAATTTTTGGAGAAATTAAAGCTCCAAACGGAGTATTTTCTGTTCTTGGTAATCATGATTATGGTGACTATACTCAATGGGAAAGTGCTGAAGCTAAGATTAAAAATATGGAAGACCTCTATGCAGTTCAAAAAAGGATGGGATGGGATCTGCTATTAAATGAATCTCGATTTATTGAAAAAAATGGACAACGTATTGCACTTGTAGGAGTAGAGAACTGGGGTTCAGGACGATTTAAAAAAGCAGGAGATTTAAATAAAGCACTTAAAGATGTTGCACCTGAAGATTTTAAAATATTAATGTCACATGATCCTTCGCATTGGGAAGCAGAGGTTCTACCTCACCCGTATAATATTCATTTAACTTTAAGTGGACATACTCATGGAATGCAGTTTGGCATTGAAATACCAGGCTGGATAAAGTGGAGTCCTGTACAATGGCGCTATAAACAATGGGCAGGAATTTATGGCCAACCAGAACAACGAATAAACGTTAATAGAGGTTTTGGATACCTTGCATATCCAGGGCGAGTAGGTATGTGGCCAGAAGTAACCTCGATCACTTTAAAGAAGGCTAAAACAGTGGTTTAACCTTTTTCTTATACATTTGTTTTATAATGCGATATGATTATGTCAAAATTTGGTGAATTATTAGATGAGAAAATACCTATTTTGTTGGTTTTTTACCGGCAAGAAGATGTTGAATTGGAACTACACCCGATTTTAAAAGATGTAGCCGCTGCAATTGGTGATAAAGGCAAAGTAATAAAAATAGAGGTAGATAAAAACCACAAACTTTCAGAGGCTTTACGAGTAAAAATTTTACCTACTTTAATGATTTATAAAGATAGTGAAATGGTTTGGCGCCAAAGTGGCGAGCAAGATGCTAATACTTTAATTAGCTTGATTCAAGATCACGTAGCTTAAATAAAATTTATTCCAAAACTTTATTGTCTAGTATATCTGTGAATAATGCTACACTCTTATTATAGTCTTTTTCTTGTTGTTTGTAAAAAGAATCACTCCCATAAATCTTTGTTAGCTGTAAAAGATATTGGTAGTTTAAAAATTCATCTTTTATTCGCTTAATTAATTGAAGTTGATTTTCAGCAGAAAACTGGCTATATAACTGAAGTCTTTTTGAAAATTCTAATGCTATTTTCACGCTTAACGACTCTGCCATTTCTGTATCATCTTCAATAAAATATCCTTCTACAAAATCGATAAGACTTGTATTGTATTCATAGTCACCATATAAATATTTAAAAGGATTTGAAGCCGCAAGGAATTGATTTAATGTTGAGGCAAGATCTGCTTTTTCAGCATGTTTTAAATCTGCCTCTATCAACGCACGATAACGTTCAATTTCAGTAATAATTTCTTCACCAAGGGAGTACTGTAGATCTGCATCTAAAGAGCTAAAATACTCTAAACGATCACTATATTTATAGGCAATAGCTTTGGATAGCGCCTGTGCTTTATTATTTTCATTAAGACTGTAATATCCATCAACAAAAGGAACCATTAAGCTATAATATCCAAAATAATTAAGCGGCATTTTTTCAAGAGCTAAGTCTATAACGTCAATAGCTTTATCTGCTTTTCCTTCTTCAATCAGCTTTTCTGAAAGACGTGCCATATTACTTCTGAATGAAATACTGTTTTTTCTTGTTTCTGGATCATGATAAATAAATGGGCTCTCAGAATTTCCCCATTCCCATTGCATTACAATATCATACATTAAATCGGTATCAATCCTTCCCATTAGGTAAGGATTGTCTTTTCCTATATCTGTTTTTATAGGAACTAATTTATATACGAGTCCTTCTAGTTGTAGATACTTTTTCATCCATAAATACTCAGAGTCAGAAAAACTACCTCCAGTAAAATAAATAGGACGTTTCCAATCATTGTTGGCTACAATATCTAGCATCATCATTTGATTTTTAAGAATGGCACTTTCCGGTAAATCAATATCGATATATGGTACTATTTTATCTGAATCTTTCGGGCTGACGATTCCACTTTTTAATACATTTTCTTTGTTTACGGGTATTCGAATTTTTCGATTAGGATAATAAATTCCTTCGCGTTGACTTTCAGGAAGCTGGTTTACATCTCTTCCAGTTTTTAATAATAAATCCTTGATTTTAGTTCGTGGGTCATCACTTGCCACCCAATTCATAAAATCCTTAATATCCCATCGTATAGAATCCAGACGTTCATCAGGTTGATAACGAATTACATCTCGAACTCCATAGGCATATAAATCATGAGTCATTTGTGAAGGAATTGGCTCACTTTCATAAGTTTTACGTTTCATCTGGTCAATATACCAGTCAGTGCCTAAAAGGCTTGAATTAATAGTTCTTACATCGGTACGATATTCTTCAATATCTTGGGCATACCAAAGGGCAAAAGTATCATTATCACCAATAGTAAATATCATGGCTCCTGTGTCTTTTTGAATAGACTGTAAGTATGATCGCGCCATAGATTGTGCAGTATATCTATCGGAGCGGTCATGATCATCCCAGTTTTGGTATCCCATGAGTACGGGGACACTTAATAAACAGAGAATCACAATGGAAGGTTGCAAAACCTTTGACTTTAAGAATTGTTTAGCCTTATGAATCAAAGCCATACAGCCAAGGCCAATCCAAATAGCATACACGTAAAATGAGCCAACTAATGCATAATCTCGTTCTCTAGGTTCAAAAGGCCGTTCGTTTAAGTAGACCTTAAGTGCAATGCCCGTAAACAAGAAAAAAAGCATTAACACCCAAAACCGCTTTGGATCCTGCTCATATAAAAAGTACAATCCAATAAGTCCTAATATAAATGGAAGGAAAAAATATGTATTTCTTGCTTTATTAGAAAGTGCATCATCATCAAGCTCTGCTTGATTTCCTAAACGTAATTCATCAACAAAAGGAATCCCACTTAGCCAGTTTCCATTTAACACATTGTATTCTCCTTGGATGTCATTTTGACGACCAGTAAAATTCCACATAAAGTAGCGCCCGTACATATATACTAATTGGTACTCAAAGAAAAATCGCAGGTTAGAAAAAAATGTTGGTTTTTCAATATTTAGATAAGGACTAAGGGTTTTAAGAAATTCATGGTATTGATCTCCACTAACAGCACCCTCTTCAATATCTTCTTTAAAATCTTTTACTCGTTTTTGAAGCTGTGGGTTGGAGCGGTAGGATGATTTGATTGAAAATTCCAATGGTTCAGTAAAATTCATATAGTTTCCTGCGTGTTCACTACTCCACAAACGAGGAAGTAAACCATTGTGAGCACTATTTGAATTGTAGCGTGCATCTTCCCAAAAATTCACAATTTTATAACGGCCTGTTGTATAATCTCTTTCGTATTTTGGCTTGTCATCTATAAAAGGTTCTTCAGGATCTTGCCCTGCATAGATATCAGAAAACATTGGACCATAAAATAATTTAGTTTCCGGATATTGTTCTAGATTATAATAAGCTAAAAGCAATCTTGCATCTGAAGGAGAATTTTCGTTAATGACTGTATTCGCATTGGCACGAATTGGAATCATAATCCATGATGAAAAACCAAGCAATACAAAAAGAACAGAAAGTACTCCCGTGTTAAGGTTTACCCAATTTTTTTTGTCTGTAAGACGCAGTGTGTAATAGAAAAAGAAAATAAAAACAAGGGCAGCAAAAACAGTTCCGCTATTAAAAGGTAAGCCAATTGAATTCACAAAAAATACTTCTGCTTTTCCAAAAAATGCTAAGGTGAGGGGTAACAACAATTTAAAAATAAACAGCAAAATAGCAGTTGCAATTAAATTGGCATATATAAATCCTTTAACTGTAACTTTTCTGTAATTTTTAAAATAGTAAATCATTCCCAATGCAGGAATAGTAAGTAGGCCCATAAAGTGAACTCCAAAAGAAAGGCCTATTACAAAAGCAATCATCAAAAGCCAGCGATCACCCCGGGAAGTATTCATTTCTTGTTCCCATCGTAATCCCATCCAAAATAATATCGATAAAATTAAAGTGGCCATAGCATAAACCTCGGTTTCAACCGCGTTAAACCAAAAACTGTCTGAAAAGCAAAATGCTAATGATCCAACGGCTGCACTTCCAAAAAAACCAATGCGTTCAGAAACTGAATCTAGAGTTTTGAATGAGGGTAGCTTTTGGAGTAGTAAGGTTAAAGTCCAGAATAAAAAAAGAATGGTAAAAGCACTTGAAAAAACGGACATGAAATTGACCATTAGCGCGATTTGTTGAGGCCCAGTTGCGAAAAGAGCAAAGAAGGCACCAATCATTTGAAATAATGGAGCACCTGGAGGATGACCAACTTGAAGCTTAGCAGAAGTAGCAATATATTCTCCAGCATCCCAAAAACTAGCTGTAGGTTCAACGGTACTTCCAAAAGTGAATAGGGCAATAGCAAAAACAGTCCAACCTATGCCAAGGTTCCAAATACGGTATGTTTTGTCAGTCATTTTTGAGATCAAAATTTAGAAAACGAAGATAAGTATAAATGAAGCAATATAAAATCATTACAATTTGTTTAATAGGGTATAATAAAATCATATTTTTTCAAATCGCCCTAGGAGACTATTTTTTTGAACTTCGTTCCAAAGAAACGATTGTCCTTGCATAGTTATGTAAACATCTTGGGTTAGAGTTTGAACATATGAAAGCGCACAGCCTAAGTTGAAAAAACCATCAGAGGAGCCTCCAAAGGCATACGGGATCATTGCCCCGGTTAGTAGTATGGTTTTATTCTTCAAATTCGCCTTTGCTAATGCTTTTGCTGTAGCTACCATCTTATCAGTACCATGTGTAATGACAATTTTTTGACAAGGACTATTCTGGCAAGCCACTATAATTTGATCAGTTTCTTTGACTCCCATTTCAAGGCTATCCATCATCATTAACGTTTCAACCTGAATATCAAGTTGGCACCTGCTTCTTTTTAACATTTCCGGTAAATGTGTCTCTTTGAAATATAAGGTGCCCTCTATGTAATCATAACTTTTGTCAAAGGTACCTCCGGTAATAAAAATCTGAATGGTTTTTTCTTGTTTCACGAGTTTTTTTGTTGATTATCAAAAATAGATTGATTAGTCATATTAAAGTTTAAATTACCTTAAAAAGTTGTTCTTAAAAAAACTTTCATGTAAATTTGCCACGCTTTTGGCCCATGGTGTAACTGGCAACACGTCGGTTTTTGGTACCGAAGAGTCTAGGTTCGAGCCCTAGTGGGCCAACAATAGCAATTAAAAACCTCCTTTTTAAAGGAGGTTTTTTTTATTAAAAAGATTGTTTGGGAAAATATAACCACCCTTGGTGATTTGTTGATTTTATTAATATCTATACTTTAATAATGACTTCTTGGAATTAATGGTTTTTCCTTATGAGTTCCAAACCAATCGTTTTGGCACCTTTTTTTTGATATAAAAGTATTCTTGATCTTGAGTAATTAGAAAATCAAATCCCTTGAATGTAACTACCTAATGAGTCTTTAAATTGAAACCCTTCCAGAGTTCTATACTTATTTAATTTTTTATTAGCCTCTAGTCCCCAAAGTAAAAATTCCATCATAAAGTAACGATCTTCAATGCTACAATTTTTTTGATACGTATCGATAATTGACTCAATACCCTTTACCTGCTCAAGGGTTTGCTTGTATTCTTTTTCAGCCAGAGAATCTTCAAGAATTAATTCATTATTTTTAAAAAACCATCTTAAAAGTTTATCATAGGGTCCATCTTCTTCTTGTTTGTCAAGTTTTTCTATTTTAGGAAAATAATCTGGAAAAATTGTTTTGATTGATTCTGAAATTAAATGATATGATATTTGTTCAGCACCTTCTTGTTCCCCTTCGTAAACCAACTCTATTTTTCCATTAATGGCTGGAATTACTCCAAGAAAATCTACAAGACGAATGCTAGTCTTTTGATCTCCGCTTATAAGTAATCTTCTTTCTGCAGTACTGATAAGGTTTTCCATTGCAGTGATACTCATACGAGCACTTACCCCACTTTTTGAGTCTACAAATTCACTTTTTCGAGCTTCAAAACCAATTTGTTCCAAAATATCACGCGCTAATTCAGGAATATGAATCATGTTTTTTTTCTCTTTACTGACAATAACTTCTTGGGTAGTAATTGCCTTGGCAATATCTCTGGTATGAGGATAATGGGTTAGTATTTGGGATCCAATACGATCTTTTAAAGGTGTTACAATGCTTCCCCTATTAGTATAGTCTTCCGGATTGGCGGTAAAAATTAATTGTGGAGTTATAGGTAGCCTTACTTTGAATCCACGAATTTGAATTTCCTTTTCTTGTAGAATTGAGAAAAGGGCTACTTGGATACGTGCCTGTAAATCGGGTAGTTCATTTAAAACAAAAATACATCTATGTGCCCTTGGAATCATTCCGAAGTGAATCACGCGTTCGTCAGCATAGGAGAGCTTTAAATTGGATGCTTTAATAGGATCTACATCACCAATTAAATCTGCTACTGTTACATCGGGTGTTGCTAATTTTTCAAAAAAACGTTCATTTCGATGCAACCAACTAACGGGTGAAGCGTCACCCTGAGCTGCAATTATCTCTATTGCCTCATTGCTAACGGGATCTAGTGGATCATCATTGACTTCAGATCCTTCAATAACAGGAACCCATTCGTTTAATAATTGGGTCATTTGTTTAGCTAAACGAGTTTTAGCTTGCCCGCGTAATCCAAGTAAATTAATGTTATGCCCTGACAAAATAGCGCGTTCAATATCGGGAATTACGGTATTTTCATAACCAATTAAACCTTCAAAAGTGCTATTTCCGCTTTTAAGATGTTGACGAAGGTTTTGCGCCATTTCTTCTTGAATGGTTAAGGGTGTATACCCACTTTTTTTTAGTGCACCTAGGGTAGTATTTTCTTTTCTTGTCATAAATATTATTGATAGTTATTCTAAACGCTTTTTTCTATTTTTTTCATAATCCTCAAAAATCATTTCTCCCAATCCTTTGAGACCAGTAAAAAATGCTTTTCCTTGATTTGCTTCTGTAAATTCCCTCACAAATTGCTTTAAATAAGGATCTTGAGCAATCATAAAAGTAGTGATAGGAATGTGTAATTTTTTTGCACGCTGTGCCATTGTGTAGCATTTTTCTACAATAGTTTCATCTAAGCCAACACTGTTTTTATAATAAGTTCCATCGGACATTTTCAAACAACTTGGTTTTCCATCGGTAATCATGAAAATCTGCTTATTTGTATTCTTTTTTCTTCTAAGCATATCCATTGCTAATTCAAGTCCTGCAACTGTATTTGTATGGTAAGGTCCTACCTCTAAATAGGGAATATCCTTTACAGCAATAGGTCTAGCGTCATTTCCGAAAACTAAAATATCGAGAGTATCTTTTGGGTAACGTGTGGTAATTAATTCCGCTAGTGCCATAGCAACTTTTTTAGCTGGGGTAATCCGATCTTCTCCATAGAGAATCATGCTGTGGCTAATATCAATCATCAGCACTGTACTCATTTGTGTTTTATAAAAAGAATCTTCAATGACAAGATCTTCATTTTGAAGAGTAAAATCATTCCCCATTGATCTTATTTGAGCATTCTTGATGCTTTCTGTAACGGCAATTCTATCTAGGCTATCTCCGAATTGGTATGCTTTAAACTCACCAGTATGGTCTTGTCCTTGTCCAGATTTATTTGTTTTGTGGTTTCCAGAGCTTGTTTTTTTGAGTTGCCCAAAAATTTGATTTAATGCATGCTCTCTTAACAATTTTTCAGTTTTGGCAGTAAGGCTAAACCCATCTCCTTTTCCACCACTCCCTAATGAAGGCTGTATGTAGTCTTTTTCCTTTAAATCTTCAATAAAATCGTCAATACTATAATCCTCATCTGTAAGATGGTATTCTTTATCCAACTCTCTAAGCCAGTCAATGGCTTCATCAAAATCTCCAGAAGTATGTGTAATAAGTTCTTTAAAAATTTCAAACAACTTTTCAAAGGGTGTTTGCACTTTAGCAAGATGTTTGGTAAATCGAATGCCTGAAGCATTTTTTTTAAATTTCATAATTCTCCAAAATTAAGTAATATTTAAGGAGTAAATCATACTTCTATTTTTTTTTAAAGGTTAATTTTAAATTGATAAACTTCATTTAAAACATCTCTTTTATTAACAGAAAAAATCTAGTATTAAATTAAATTAGAATCTTTGGTTTATATATAAAAGTAATAAGAAGAATCTTAAAGCATTAAAAAAAAGAGGGGGGAGATGTTTTTTACATAATAATGTATATATTTGCACAAATTATTGAACTAATATATAATAAGAGGAGACTATTAGTCCCTTTTTTTTTTGGTATGAATTTTCGTTCTCAAGTTGAAACTCTATTACAAGCTGCCTTAGAAGAGGATAAGGCACTCTTTCTTATTGATTTAAAAATAGGGAGTGATAACAGTATCCACATTACCTTAGATGGCGATCAAGGGGTAACTTTAAAAGACTGCATGAACGTAAGTAGAGCTATTGAACACAATATTGATCGTGAAGAGCATGATTTTTCACTCGAAGTGGCTTCGGCTGGAGTGGGAAGTCCACTCCAAAACATTAGACAATACGTAAATAATAAAGGACGTAAACTTCGTGTTGAACTTGAAGGTGAGCCAACTATTGAAGGTACACTTAGCGATGCAAATGAAAAGGAGATTACTCTTACGTGGAAACAAAGAGAACCAAAGCCTATAGGCAATGGAAAAACAACAGTAACAAAAAATAAAACACTTTCGTATGATGAGGTCATTATCGCGAAAGTCCTAGTTTAAAAGAAAATAGTTGAATATGGAAAACCTAGCCTTAATTGATTCTTTTTCAGAATTTAAAGACGATAAACTAATAGATCGTGTGACACTCATGGTTATTCTTGAAGATGTTTTTAAAAACACTTTAAAGCGTAAGTTTGGGTCAGACGAAAACTTTGATATTATTATAAATCCTGACAAAGGTGATTTAGAAATCTGGAGAAACCGAGTGGTTGTTAAAGACGGAATGGTAGAAGATTCAAATCAAGAGATTGAGCTTTCAGAAGCACGTTTAATTGAGCCTGATTTTGAGGTAGGGGAAGACGTTTCTGAAGAAGTGAAAATCGTTGATTTAGGAAGAAGATCCATTCAGTATTTAAGACAAAATCTTGTAGCTAAAATATTTGAACATGACAGCACAACTATTTTCAAGCAATTCAAAGATCGTGAAGGAGAATTGTACACTGCTGAAGTTCACCATATTAGAAGTAGAGAAATCATCCTTTTAGATGACGATGGTAATGAAATAATTTTACCTAAAGACCGTCAAATTCCTAGTGATTTTTTCAGAAAAGGTGATAACATAAGAGGAATTATTGAATTAGTTGAATTGCGCGGAAATAAGCCAAGAATTATTCTTTCAAGGACTTCGCCTATTTTTCTTGAAAAATTATTTGAACAAGAAATTCCAGAAGTATTTGATGGCTTAATTACCATTAAAAAAGCAGTACGAATTCCTGGAGAAAAAGCAAAAGTAGCCGTTGATTCTTATGATGACAGAATTGATCCAGTTGGTGCTTGTGTTGGGATGAAAGGCTCCAGAATACATGGAATTGTTCGTGAACTAGGTAATGAAAATATTGACGTAATTAATTATACTAATAACATACAACTTTTTATTTCTCGTGCGCTTAGTCCTGCAAAAGTGAATTCATTAAAAATCAATGAAGAAACCAAACGGGTAGAGGTTTTTTTAAATTCTGAGGAAGTTTCTAAGGCCATTGGAAAAGGAGGAGCAAATATCCGACTAGCTGGTAAGCTTACAGGATATGAAATTGATGTTTTTAGAGAAGGTATTGAAGAGGATATTGAATTAAAAGAATTTAGCGACGAAATAGAAGGATGGGTGATTGAAGAATTCAAAAAAGTAGGTTTAGACACTGCAAAAAGCGTGTTAGAGTTAGATGTTGCTGATTTAATTAAAAGAACGGATCTTGAAGAGGAGACTGTTAAAGACGTGCTAAGAATACTTAACGAAGAATTTGAAAAATAGACTGCAGAAATAATTCTTATTTTTGTAAATAGAAATTAAAATATGGCTGACCAACCGAGTATTCGACTAAATAAAGTCTTAAGGGAATTAAATATTTCCTTAGACCGTGCTGTTGAATTTCTAGCTCAAAAAGGGGTTGACGTTGAAGCACGTCCAACCACAAAAATCACTAAAGAAGTATATACGACTCTCTTAGATGAATTCGAAAAGGATAAATCTAAAAAAGTAGCTTCTCACGAGATAAGTGAGGAAAAACGTAAAGAGAAAGAAGATTTACGTGTAATTCAAGAGAAAAAAGAACAAGATCGTTTAGATCAAATTGCTAAACGACAAGAGCTTAAGTCAAATTTTGTTGATATTGAAAAGCCTAAAAGTCTTGGAAAAATTGATCTTGATTCTTTCAGTGTAAGTAAAAAAGAACCCAAAAAAGAAGAGAAGTCTATTAAAAAAATAGAGGCTTCTGCTCCAAAAAAGATTAAAAAAGTTTCGACTGTTACTCCTAAAGCTTCTGCAGAAGAGTCGTTGAAAGTAGCTAAAAAAGAAGTCGTTGCTTCAGCAGAATCTTCTTCTAAGGAGAGTCAAATTAAACCTTTATCTGATCCATCTGTTATACCTGTTGCTGAGAACACAATTGCTGCAGAAGCAATAAGCGAGGATGAAGGTGAAACCCTGAAAACAAAATATCAAAAATTATCGGGACCAAAGAAAACAGGGGTAGTAATCAATCTGGATGAGGTAAATAAAAAAGAAAAAACAGTTGAAGATGCACGAAAAAGAAAACGCAAGCGCATCACCAAAGATATAAAACCTTCGAGTAATACTTCTAATAATAGAAATAATAATAACAACGGTAATCGAAATAATAGAAGAGGTGCCGGGCCACGTCAAGAGCCAGTTAAAAAAGAAGAACCAACTGAAGCAGAAGTACAAAAGCAAATTCGAGAAACCCTTGAAAAGCTCCAGGGAAAATCTAATAAGTCCAAAGGAGCTAAATACCGTCGCGATAAGCGAGTGCAGCACCGTCAAAAATCTGATGAGGAAATTGCACAAATACAAGCCGAAAGCAAACTTATAAAAGTAACAGAATTCATTACTGTAGGAGAAGTTGCAACTATGATGGAGATTACCTCTACTGAAATCATTTCTGCTTGTATGAGCCTTGGGATAATGGTTACAATGAACCAACGATTGGATGCGGAAACTTTAAGTATTGTTGCAGAGGAATTTGGATTTGAAGTATCGTTTGAAAAAGCAGATCAAGAAGAAAATATAGTAGAAGATCTTGATAGGGAAGAAGACTTATTGCCAAGAGCACCCATAGTCACTGTAATGGGCCATGTTGATCATGGAAAAACATCTTTATTAGACCATATTAGAAATGAAAATGTAATTGCAGGTGAGTCAGGAGGAATTACGCAGCATATTGGAGCTTATGGAGTTTCATTAGAAAGTGGGGAGAAAATCACCTTTTTAGATACTCCTGGTCACGAGGCTTTCACTGCCATGCGGGCCCGTGGAGCACAAGTTACAGACATTGCAATTATTGTAGTAGCTGCAGATGATAATATCATGCCGCAAACCAAAGAAGCAATTAGTCATGCACAAGCAGCGGCTGTCCCTATTATTTTCGCGATTAATAAAATTGATAAACCCGATGCTAATCCTGATAAAATTAAGGAAGCCTTAGCGGGAATGAATTTGATGGTTGAAGAATGGGGTGGTAAAATTCAATCACAAGATGTTTCAGCATTAAAAGGAACGGGAGTAAAAGAACTCCTTGAAAAAGTACTATTAGAGGCAGAGCTTTTAGAATTAAAAGCTAATCCAAATCGAAAATCAAGAGGTGCTGTAGTCGAAGCATTCTTAGACAAAGGGAGAGGTTATGTTTCAACTGTTTTAATTCAAAATGGTACTCTAAAAATGGGAGATTACATGCTGGCAGGAAAACACAGTGGTAAAGTAAAAGCCATTTTTAATGAGCGTGGTGTAACCCTAAATGAGGCACCACCTGCAACCCCTGTTTCCGTATTAGGTCTTGATGGAGCGCCTCAAGCTGGAGACACATTCTACGTCCTAGAAGACGAACGCGAAGCCAAACAGATTGCAGCAAAGCGAACTCAACTAATTCGTGAACAAAGTGTCCGAACCCAACGTCACATCACCTTAGATGAAATTGGTAGACGTATAGCTTTAGGAGAATTTAAAGAATTAAATATTATTTTGAAAGGAGATGTAGATGGTTCTGTAGAGGCTCTTACAGATTCTTTACAAAAACTTTCAACTGGTGAAATTGAGGTGAATATCATTCACAAAGGAGTGGGTGCTATTACTGAATCCGATGTATTATTGGCATCTGCATCAGATGCTATTGTAATAGGATTTAATGTCCGCCCAATGGGAAATGCTCGAATGATTGCAGATAAAGAGGAAATAGACATTCGTATATATTCTATTATCTACGACGCAATTAATGATATTAAAGATGCAATGGAAGGCATGCTTTCACCTGAAATGCGTGAAGAAATTACAGGTACAGCAGAAATTCGTGAAACGTTCAAAATTTCTAAAATAGGTACTATAGCAGGTTGTATGGTGACTGACGGTAAGATTTACAGAAACTCAGGAATTCGTATTATTAGAGAAGGAGTTGTAATCCATTCGGGGTCACTAATTTCTTTAAAACGTTTCAAAGACGATGTAAAAGAAGTGGCTAAAGGATATGATTGTGGTCTTCAGGTCAAGAGCTACAATGACATTCAAATTGCTGACGTAGTTGAATGTTTCCAAGAAGTAGCTGTTAAAAAAACGCTTTAAATCGTTTTTTTCTTTAAAAGAAATGCAGAAGGAAAAATTTGCTTGAGTGTATCTAATGTTTTTAACCCATTGATTTTGTTTTTAAATCTTCCAGCCTGAACCTTGTAATTTGGATTATCATAGTTTATTTCAGCTGGAATATCTGAAAATTTTTCACGTACAACTTCTAATATTTCTTTTGCTTTGGAAAGATTTCCGTAATACAACTGTAAAGTAAAATACTCGTTTGCGAATCGTTTGCGATCAAGTTCTATTTTCTTGTTTAACAAACTGTCAATTTTCAGATCTTGTATAATAGTAATGGCACCTTCTTGTGCAGTCATAATATTACTAATTCCAAAAAAACACAATAAATAAAGGTACTTATAGACTATATTTTTCATAGCACAAAAAAACAAAAAAATATTTTCATCCAAAGTTATTTAACAGAATCAATCACTTATTTAGAATCATTATAAATTGATAAAATCTTAATTTGTAAGCTATAAAAAGCGAAGTCTATGACTTATTTTTGTACTGGATTTAGAAATTAACTTTGGAACAAAAATTACCTACTGTAGTACGTATGACAATTAACAGAAACTGGAAATCCTATTTATATTTCTCACTTGTAATAATTAGTATTCTGACCTCCATAACTGCAAGCGCTCAATCTGATGAAACAGTTCAAGCAGGAAAGAAACTTTTTAACGCTAACTGTGCAGCATGTCACAAGTTAAACAAGCGCGCGGTTGGTCCTGCATTGAGAGGTATTTCTTCTAAATACGATAGAGAGTGGCTCTATAGTTGGATTAAAAACAGTACGGCAATGGTAAAGTCTGGAGATGCTCAAGCGGTTGCTATCTACGAAGAATATAATGGCTCTGTAATGACTTCGTTTCAACAGTTTTCTAATGATGACATAGATAATATTATTGCTTACACAGATTATGTTCCACCTGCCCCTGCGATAACTGCATCAGTTCCAGTAGTTTCAGGACAAGCTTCAGGTGAAATAAGTAATTTAATAATTTTAGTGGCGCTAGCCATGGTTTTTATTGTTTTAGTAATCATGCTTTTCTTGGTTCAACGTACGTTAATCCGAATAGCTGCAGCAAGTGGAGTTGATATAACACCACCTCAAAAACCAAAAAGAACACCACTTTGGCAAGCCTTTATTCAAAATCAATTTTTGATTATTGTAAGTGTGATACTTTTGCTTTTAAGTAGCGCTTATTTTGCTTATGGATTCTTGATGCAAATTGGAGTTGATCAGGGATATATGCCAGTTCAGCCAATACATTATTCACATAAAATTCATGCAGGTGCCAATCAAATAGAGTGTAAATATTGTCACTCCTCTGCACGTGTTTCTAAACATTCGGGAATCCCCTCTCTAAATGTGTGTATGAACTGTCATAGGAATATTGCAGAATATAATGGTGAAGAAGATTTAGAAAACGGATACACAAAAGATTTCTACACCAAAGAAATTAAAAAACTATATACTGCTGTAGGTTGGGATGAGACCAATCAAGAATATACAGGAGAGAGTCAACCAGTCAAGTGGGTTAGAATTCATAATCTTCCTGATTTTGTATACTTCAACCACGCACAACATGTTGAAGTGGGGGAAATTGCATGCCAAAAATGTCATGGTCCTGTTGAAGAAATGGAAATTATGTATCAATATTCTCCTTTGACCATGGGATGGTGTATTAACTGCCATAGAGAAACAAATGTGAAAGTCGAAAACAATGAATACTATACTAAAATTCATGAAGCACTTTCTAAAAAATATGGAGTAGAAAAATTAACAGTTGCTCAAATGGGTGGCTTAGAATGTGGTAAATGTCACTATTAAAAGGCGATCAAGAAAGGCTTATGGCTTCAAAGAAAACATACTGGAAAAATATTGATCAACTCAACCCTGACAATGAGGTGGTTCAGAAAATGGAACAAAATGAATTTGTTTCAAAATTACCAGAAGATTTTTTAACGGATGAAAAAACACTAGAAGACAGTAGCACTTCTAGGCGTGACTTTTTGAAGTACGTAGGATTTAGTACCGCAGCAGCAACTCTAGCAGCATGTGAAGGCCCTGTTGTAAGGTCTGTTCCTTATGTTGTTCAACCAGAACAAATTCGTCCTGGAATTGCAAATTATTATGCGACTACCATTGGAGACGGTTTTGATTTTAGTAGTATTCTCATTAAAACCAGAGAAGGAAGACCAATTAAGGTAGAAAGTAACCCTGATGCCCCTACTTTGGGTTGCGCTAATGCCCGAGTTCATGCTTCAGTTTTGTCTCTTTACGATACATTGCGTTTACAAGGGCCTGAATCTGATGGAAAAGAGATTAGCTGGGATAATTTATACTTGCAAACAGGTGCAATGTTAAAAGCCTTATCTGCGACTAATAAAAAGGTTGTTTTAATGACACCAACATTAGCAAGCCCAAGTTCACAAAAAGTTATAAATAACTTTATTAAAGTGTTTTCAAATGTGGAGCATGTTATATATGATGTGATCTCTTCAGATGCTGCATTAAATGCTTATCAAAATTATTATGGCATCAGAGGGCTTGCAGATTATGACTTTTCAGAAGTTAAAGTTTTAGTTTCTATTGATGCTGATGTAGTAGGTGATTGGCAAGGAGGAGGCTTTGAAGGAGGTTATGCAAAATCTCGAATACCAAAAGGTGTTGATGGTAAAGCAGAAATGTCATGGCATATTCAGTTCGAATCTAATATGTCTTTGTCAGGTGCCAATGCAGATCATAGGGTGCCATGTACTCCAGAAGATCAAAAAAATGTTTTAGCTTATATTTACGACAGTCTAACCGGTAGTTTTTCAGGCTCAAGTTTGCCAAATTCCATAAAAGAATCTGCAGACAAAGCTATTATTCGTTTAAAAGCAGCTGGTGTTAACGGTGTTTTAGTTTCAGGTATTGAGGATGAAACAGCTCAAGGAATTGTATTAGCAATTAATTCGTGGTTAAAAAGCAAAGCCTTTCAACCTGAAAGTCCAAAGTTAATTCGTCAAGGAAATGCAACATCTGTTCAAAAAGCATTTAAAGAAATCGAAAATGGAACAGTAAAGGGGCTTATCACTGTTGGTGTAAACCCTGTGTTTACCTCTGCGAATGGATCTAAGCTTGTAGAATCTATAAAAAATCTTGAATTCTCATTAGCTTTTGCATCTAAAAAAGATGAAACTTCAGAAGTTTCTAAATTTATAGCATCGACACCGCATTATCTAGAGTCATGGGGAGATTACGAAATGAAATCAGGACATTTTGCATTATCTCAACCAACTATCAGGCCCTTGTTTGACACACAACAATTTCAAGATGTACTTTTACGCTTAACAGGAGAAAACACAAAGTATTATGATTTTATAAAAGAACATTGGAATGAATCTATATTAAGTTCAAGCTCTTGGAGTACTGCCTTGCATAATGGTTATTTTTCCAATGGAAAATCAGCGAAATTAACGAAACCTAATTTTTCAGCAATAGACCCTAGTGGGTTAAGAGCATCTACTGCAACCCAAATGAGCTTAGTGTTGTACACCAAAACAGGAATGGGTGATGGTCAGCAAGCAAATAATCCATGGTTACAAGAGTTTCCCGATCCAATTACACGTGTCAGTTGGGATAATTACTTGACCCTTTCTATGACCGACGCTAATGCATTGGGCTTAAAAAATATAAACACCTCAAATGGAGCATTAAATGGAAGTTATGCTTCAGTAACTGTTGGAGATACTACTATTAAAGTCCCGGTACTCATTCAGCCAGGTCAAGCCAACGGAACTGCCGGATTATCATTTGGTTATGGGGAAAGGTTGGGATTAAAATCTGAAATGCAGACAGGAGTAAATGCTTATGCTGTTTACGAAAATTTCCAAAAAGTACAATCTGTACAAATAAAAAAAGTAGAAGGGGAACATGAATTTGCTTGCGTACAACTACATAACACCCTTATGGGTCGTGGCGATATTATAAAAGAAACTACCCTAGAGGTTTTCAATACAAAAGATAAAAAGTATTGGAATGCAATGCCACAAGTCTCTAAAAATCACATGGAATTTGATGTTACTTCACCTGAAGTAGATATGTGGCAAGAATTCGATAGAAGTATTGGACATCATTTCAATCTATCGATTGATTTAAATTCATGTACAGGTTGTGGAGCATGTGTTATTGCATGCCATGCTGAGAATAATGTCCCTGTAGTTGGAAAAGCCGAAGTTAGGAAGTCACGGGATATGCACTGGCTTCGTATTGATCGCTATTATTCTTCAGCAGTAAGTTTTGAAGGTGACAATGACACAAAAGACGCAATTTCTGGAATTGGAGATTCACTAAGTACTTTTGGAGAAATGGAGCAGGCCTCTGCGAATCCACAAGTAGCATTCCAACCCGTAATGTGCCAACACTGTAACCATGCACCTTGTGAAACGGTATGTCCGGTAGCAGCTACTTCTCACGGAAGACAAGGACAAAACCACATGGCATATAACCGTTGCGTAGGTACTCGCTATTGTGCAAATAACTGTCCTTATAAAGTCCGCCGATTTAACTGGTTTCTATACAACAAAAATGATGAGTTTGATTATCATATGAACAATGATTTAGGGAGAATGGTCTTAAATCCAGATGTGGTAGTTCGTTCACGTGGAGTAATGGAAAAATGTTCTTTTTGTATTCAAATGACTCAAAAAACTATTTTAGATGCCAAATTAAAAGGAGAAGAAATCAAAGATGGAACCTTTCAAACAGCGTGTTCTAATGCATGTAGTACTGGAGCAATGACTTTTGGAGACATTAACGATAAAGAAAGCGAAGTTTCAAAATTATTAGAAGACAAAAGAATGTATCATTTACTGGAGGCTGTAGGAACAAAGCCGAATGTGATGTATCATACTAAGGTAAGAAACACAGATGATAAAACAATTTAGAAAAGAATTATTGTAATATGGCATCGCATTACGAAGCACCGATAAGAAAGCCCCTTGTTACAGGAGATAAATCATACCACGATGTGACAGTTGATGTTGCTGCTCCCGTTGAGGGACCTGCAAATAATCAGTGGTGGATTGTTTTTGGAATTGCCTTAACTGCTTTTTTGTGGGGGGTAGGCTGTATCATATACACCATCTCGACTGGAATAGGAACCTGGGGACTCAATAAGACCGTTGGATGGGCTTGGGATATTACAAATTTTGTGTGGTGGGTTGGAATTGGACACGCAGGAACATTAATCTCTGCAGTACTTTTATTATTTAGACAAAAATGGCGTATGGCAATTAACCGTTCTGCAGAGGCCATGACAATTTTTTCTGTAATTCAAGCAGGATTATTTCCAATTATTCATATGGGGCGTCCTTGGTTAGCGTATTGGGTATTGCCTATTCCTAACTCATTTGGATCTCTTTGGGTAAACTTTAACTCCCCTTTACTGTGGGACGTATTTGCAATTTCAACCTACTTATCCGTTTCACTAGTTTTTTGGTGGACCGGCTTGTTGCCAGATTTTGCGATGATTCGTGATCGTGCAGTTATGCCTTTTCAAAAAAAGATTTACAGCTTGTTAAGTTTTGGGTGGTCTGGACGTGCAAAAGACTGGCAGCGTTTTGAAGAAGTATCATTAGTTTTAGCTGGTTTGGCAACACCCTTAGTACTTTCTGTACACACCATTGTATCTTTTGATTTTGCTACCTCTGTAATTCCAGGATGGCACACCACTATTTTCCCTCCTTATTTTGTTGCTGGAGCAGTATTTTCCGGGTTTGCGATGGTAAATACGCTGTTGATCATTATGCGTAAAGTATCTAACCTAGAGAATTATATCACAGTTCAACATATTGAATTGATGAACATTGTAATAATGATTACGGGTTCTATTGTAGGAGTTGCCTATATTACGGAGCTATTTATTGCCTGGTATTCAGGAGTTGAATACGAACAATACGCCTTTTTGAACCGAGCAACTGGACCCTACTGGTGGGCCTATTGGTCAATGATGACCTGTAATGTGTTTTCACCACAGTTTATGTGGTTCAAAAAATTACGGACTAGTATCATGTTCTCTTTCATCATTTCTATTGTAGTAAATATAGGAATGTGGTTTGAACGTTTTGTTATTATTGTGACATCATTACACAGAGATTACCTTCCATCATCATGGACAATGTTTTCACCAACATTTGTAGATATTGGGATTTTTATAGGAACTATAGGATTCTTCTTTGTGTTGTTTTTATTGTACGCAAGAACCTTCCCAGTAATTGCTCAGGCAGAGGTTAAGACAATATTAAAATCTTCAGGAGACAATTTCAAACGATTAAGAGATGGAAAAGGATGAGTAATAAAGTAGTACATGCTCTTTATGATGATGATGACGTGCTTTTAAGCGCAGTTAAAAATATTCGTAAAGAAAAATATCATATTGAAGAGGTTTATACACCTTTTCCTGTCCATGGTTTGGACAAGGCTATGGGTCTGGAAGAAACGCGTCTTGCTATAATGGCATTTATTTATGGATGTATTGGTTTAGTAGTTGCAACGGTCATGATGAAATATATTATGATTGATGATTGGCCTCAAAATATTGGTGGAAAGCCAAGCTTTTCTTATTTGGAGAATATGCCCTCATTTGTTCCAATTATGTTTGAGTTAACTGTTTTTTTTGCAGCTCATTTAATGGTTCTTACTTTTTATATGCGAAGTAAATTGTGGCCATTCAAAAAAGCAGAAAATCCAAATCCTTTAACAACGGATGATAAATTTTTAGTAGAAATTGAACTTCAAGACAATGAAAAAGAACTTACAAGTCTTTTGAAAAAGTCAGGTGCAATAGATATATCAATTATAGAAAAGCCACAATAGATGAATTACAAAAGTCTTTTACTGTGTATGATTTTTGCTTTAATCATGCAGTCTTGTGCTGACCCCTCACGCCCAAACTATCAATATTTCCCTAATATGTATGAACCTATTGGGTATAAAACCTATGCAGATTCTGATGCATTTTCAAATGGGATTGAAGCTCAAATACCTGTGGAGGGATCCATTGCTAGAGGTTGGGAGCCTTATGATTATCCTGACACTAATGAGGGCTATGAATCTGCTAAAACAACTTTGATGTCTCCAATTGAGGATATTGATGCGAATAAAGTGAATGGGAAAGAATTATACGAAATATATTGTGCAGTATGTCACGGAAATAAAGGTGATGGTCAAGGAATTTTAATGACCCGGGAGAAATTTCTTGGAGTCCCTAGTTATGCGGATAGAGAAATTACTCCAGGAAGTATTTATCATGTCTTAATGTATGGTAAAAATGCAATGGGGTCTCATGCAGGTCAGGTTAATGCAAAAGAACGTTGGCAAATTGCTCAGCATGTAATGGAATTGAGAAATAAACTTATTAAATAATATTAAGGAAATATAATGATGTACACCTTTCCAAATAAACTTAGAAATTTAGCAATTGCCTTTATGGTAATTGGATTTTTAGGTCTTGCATATGGTTTTATAAATGCACCAAAGACAATTGAAGAAGCCAAAGAAATGGTTGCTTCAAGTCATGGTGAAGGCCACGGAGAATCTCATGATGAAACTACCACAACTAATCATGGTGAAGAAGATACTCATGCTGTTTCTGAAAGTCACGAGACTTCTGTAGTAGACGATCACGCCTCTTCTTCACATCAGGAAACACATGACTCAAGTCATGACGAGCACCTTTTTCATCAATTGAGTAACAAGCCATGGGCTGCATTTTATGTTGCTGCTTTTTTCTTTTTTATGATCTCTTTAGGCGTCCTCGCTTTTTATGCAATTCAACGCGCTGCTCAAGCAGGGTGGTCTCCCGTTCTTTATAGAGTGATGGAAGGAATTACTGCATACTTACTTCCAGGAGGTATTGTAATTATCGTAATTCTAGCGCTATCGGGAATGCATTTAAATCATTTATTTATCTGGATGGATCCTGAGGTAGTAGCACATGACGAATTAATTGCTGGTAAAACCGGATATTTAAATGTGCCCTTTTTTCTTGTTAGAGCTGTTTTATTTCTTCTAGGCTGGACAACCTACAGGTATTTTTCACGTAAATTTTCTTTAGCACAAGATCAATCCGATAATATTTCAAACCACAAGAAAAATTTCAGAATATCAGCAGCTTTTCTAGTATTCTTTATTTATTCAGAATCTGTTATGTCATGGGACTGGATTATGTCAATTGATCCACATTGGTTCAGTACATTATTTGGTTGGTATGTTTTTGCCAGTATGATTGTTTCAGGAGTAACAACTATAGCCTTAATAACAATTTATCTTAAATCTAAAGGTTATTTGGAATTTGTAAACGATAGTCATATCCATGATTTAGGAAAATTCATGTTTGGGTTTAGTGTTTTTTGGACCTATTTATGGTTCTCTCAATTTATGCTGATATGGTATTCAAATATCCCTGAAGAAGTTACTTATTTCATGACACGTATTGAGGATTACAATCTTCCCTTTTTTGGAATGGTTGTTATGAACTTTATTTTCCCATTATTAATCTTAATGAATAGTGATTACAAGCGAATTAATTATTTCATCGTAATGGCTGGTATAGTTGTCATTTTAGGACATTATATGGATGTTTATAATATGATAATGCCATCAGCAGTAGGAGATCAATGGTTTATTGGTGTTGCTGAAATAGGAGGCTTTTTGTTTTTCTTAGGATTGTTCATATTTATAGTATTTAGTGAGTTAACAAAAGCTCCTTTATTTGCGAAAGGGGATCCTTTTATGGGTGAAAGTGAGCGTTTTCATTATTAGTAAATTTAATTGAAAAGATAAATGAATGTTATTTTGATATTTTCTGTTCTTGTTTTAATTGCTATAGCATTATGGCAAATAACAAAGATTTTTGAGTTATCTCAAGAGAAGAAAGTTAATACTCAGGTTGCAACGGATAAGGATAATGATTGGAATGGTAAATTAATGTTTGCCTTTCTGATTTTTATTTATGCTCTTACACTCTATTCCTTTTGGGCTTATGGCGATGTTTTATTGCCTGAAGCAGCATCAGAGCATGGAGGTGATTATGATCAATTAATGTGGATTTCTTTCGCATTAATCTTTTTTGTTCAAACCGTTACTCAAGCATTATTATATTATTTTTCATACAAGTATCGTGGTGAGAAAGGTAAAAAAGCATTGTTTTATGCTGACAATGATAAACTTGAAATGTTATGGACAATCATTCCTGTAATTACATTAGCAGGGTTGATTTTATATGGACTCTATACATGGACGGACATCATGACGGTTGAAGAAAATGATGAAGCTCTTGTGGTTGAGTTATATGCACAGCAGTTTAATTGGAAAGCGCGCTATGCAGGAGAAGACGGTGTTTTGGGTGATGCTAACGTTCGTTTTTTGCAAGATTTTGATGGTAAGAATCTTGTAGGTATTGACGCAACAGATCCTAACGGATTTGATGATGTTGTAGTCCAAGAACTTCACCTACCTGTGGGAAGAGAAGTTATTTTTAAAATGCGTTCTCAAGATGTTCTTCACTCCGCATTCATGCCGCACTTTAGAGCACAAATGAACTGTGTGCCAGGAATGATCACCGAATTCGCTTATACTCCTAAAACCACTACGGAGGCTATGCGTCAAAATCCAGAGATGGTAGCTAAGGTTAAGAAAATAAACAAAATTAGAGTAGAAAAAAGTAAGGATTTAGTAGCAAGTGGTGATACTGCTTTAGACCCTTATGAATTTGATTACCTATTACTTTGCAATAAGGTATGCGGTGCTTCTCACTATAATATGCAAATGAAAATAATTGTAGAATCACAGAAAGAGTATAATCAATGGATGGAACAACAACAAACTTTTGCCGAATTTATTCAATAGATAAATATTTAAAATAATAGATATGTCAACAGCAGCACAAGTTCATGAACAGGATCACGAACATCATCACAAAGAAACTTTTGTAACAAAATACATTTTTAGTCAAGATCATAAAATGATCTCTAAGCAGTATTTAATTACTGGTTTATTCATGGGTATCATTGGAATTGCAATGTCTCTATTATTTAGGCTTCAATTAGCATGGCCAGAGCAACCTTTTGGAATTTTTGAAGTTCTTTTAGGAAAATGGGCTCCTGACGGGGTAATGGATCCTAATGTTTATTTAGCACTGGTTACGATTCATGGAACTATTATGGTCTTTTTTGTATTGACTGCAGGACTTAGTGGAACCTTCAGTAACTTATTAATTCCCCTACAAATTGGAGCACGTGATATGGCTTCAGGTTTATTAAACATGATTTCATTTTGGTTGTTTTTCCTCTCTAGTGTTATCATGATTTTCTCTCTTTTTGTTGAGGCAGGACCTGCAGCAGCAGGTTGGACTGTTTACCCACCCCTTAGTGCTTTACCGCAGGCACAGCCTGGTTCTGGAACTGGAATGACCCTTTGGTTAGTTTCAATGGCAATTTTTGTAGCTTCTTCTTTACTAGGATCTCTTAATTATATAGTTACAGTAATTAACTTAAGAACCAAGGGAATGAGCATGACACGTCTTCCTTTGACCATTTGGGCATTTTTTGTAACAGCTATTATTGGTGTGGTATCATTCCCAGTATTATTATCAGCGGCCTTATTACTGATAATGGATCGTAGCTTTGGAACATCATTCTTCCTTTCAGATATTTTCATTCAAGGAGAAGTATTACATTATCAAGGAGGTTCACCTGTTTTGTATGAACACCTATTTTGGTTTTTAGGACATCCTGAGGTATACATTGTATTGCTACCTGCACTGGGGATTACATCAGAAATTATTGCAACGAATGCACGAAAGCCAATTTTCGGATACCGAGCAATGGTAGCCTCTATTTTGGCAATTGCATTCCTTTCAACTATTGTGTGGGGACACCACATGTTTATTTCAGGAATGAATCCATTTTTAGGTTCAGTATTTACTTTTACGACACTTTTAATTGCAATTCCATCTGCAGTAAAGGCCTTTAATTATATTACAACCCTTTGGAAGGGTAATTTGCAATTAAATCCTGCAATGCTATTCTCAATTGGGTTAGTTTCTACTTTTATTACAGGAGGTTTGACGGGAATTATTCTTGGCGATAGCACCTTAGATATTAATGTTCATGACACTTATTTTGTAGTAGCTCACTTCCACTTGGTAATGGGTATTTCTGCTTTATATGGATTGTTTGCTGGGGTTTATCACTGGTTTCCAAAAATGTTTGGCCGTATGATGAATAAAAACTTAGGATATTTTCATTTCTGGGTAACAGCTGTTTGTGCCTATGGTGTGTTTTTCCCAATGCACTTTATTGGGATGGCAGGTCTTCCAAGACGTTATTATACAAATACAGCATTCCCATACTTTGATGACCTTGCTGATATAAATGTATTGATTACAGTATTTGCTTTAGTTGCTGGTGCTGCACAACTCGTTTTTTTATACAACTTTATATCTAGCATGTTTTATGGAAAAGAAGCTGAACAAAATCCTTGGAAATCAAATACACTCGAATGGACAGCACCTGTAGAGCATATGCATGGTAACTGGCCAGGAGAAATTCCTCACGTTTACCGATGGGCCTATGACTATTCCAAGCCTGGAGCTGATGATGATTTTATACCGCAACACATTCCCTTAAAACAAGGTGAAGAAGAATTACAGCATTAATATTTAAAGAGATATTAATATGAAAGAGGCCTTAGGGCCTCTTTTTTATTTTGTTCCTTTATATTTGTAAAGATGAATGAAAATTTAGATCCCGATAAAGAACGTTTTACACCTGAAGAACAAGACCATGACAGGGCTTTAAGACCCCTAAGTTTTGATGATTTTGCAGGACAAGATTCTATTCTAGAAAATTTAAAGGTTTTTGTTGAAGCTGCAAAACAAAGAGATGAAGCCCTAGACCATACTTTATTTCATGGTCCTCCAGGATTGGGAAAAACTACCCTTGCCCATATCTTAGCGAATGAATTACAAGTAGGTATTAAGCTGACTTCGGGACCTGTTTTAGATAAACCCGGAGATCTAGCAGGCTTGTTAACAAACCTTCAGCCTCGGGATATTTTATTTATTGATGAAATTCACCGTTTGTCTCCCATTGTTGAGGAATATCTTTATTCTGCTATGGAAGATTATAAAATTGATATTATGATTGAATCTGGTCCTAATGCTCGCTCGGTACAGATTAATCTTGAGCCCTTTACCCTTGTTGGGGCAACAACTCGCTCAGGCTTATTAACCGCACCCATGAGAGCTCGTTTTGGGATAAGTAATCGACTTGAGTATTATTCTACAGAGTTACTTTCAACAATTGTTCAAAGAAGTTCTGAAATTTTAACAGTTCCTATTGATCCAGAAGCAGCAATTGAAATTGCAGGGAGAAGTAGAGGAACGCCAAGAATTTCAAACGCTTTATTGCGTCGTGTTCGTGATTTTGCCCAAATAAAAGGGAACGGCTCTGTAAACATGGAAATTACTCAATATGCGCTCAAAGCATTGCAAGTTGATGCACATGGACTGGATGAAATGGATAATAAAATATTAACTACTTTAATTGACAAATTTAAAGGAGGTCCAGTGGGAATTACCACCTTATCTACAGCTGTTTCTGAAAATGCAGAGACCATAGAAGAAGTGTATGAGCCCTTCCTAATTCAACAAGGTTTTATTGTTAGAACTCCACGAGGAAGAGAAGTTACTGAACTAGCCTATAAACACCTGGGAAGAATTAAGGCAAACCAAGGGGGACTTTTTTAGCGACTAAAGTATCATCATGCTTGATAAGAAAAGTTACTATTCAGAAAGTATTAAAAGTAAGGCCAAAGCTCTAGGCTTTTTATCTTGTGGTATCTCAAAAGCAGATTTTTTGGAAGAAGAAGCTCCTCGTTTAGAACAATGGCTTAGTCAAAATTACCATGGAGAAATGGCCTATATGGCAAATCATTTTGATAAACGACTAGATCCAAGAGTTTTAGTGCCAGGTGCAAAAAGCGTGGTGTCCTTATTGCTTAATTATCATTCCAAAGAAAAACAAACCGATGTTGAGGCGCCAAAAATAGCTTCCTATGCTTTTGGTGACGATTATCACAAAGTTATAAAGGATAAATTAAAGCAACTGATGAGTTTTATTCATCAGGAAATAGGGGAGGTACAAGGACGAGTTTTTGTGGACTCTGCTCCAGTGATGGATAAGGCATGGGCTGCTAAAAGCGGATTGGGATGGATAGGTAAAAACACTAATTTAATCTCAAAAAAAGCAGGTTCTTTCTTCTTTATTGCAGAATTGATTCTTGATCTCGAATTAGAACACGATCTTCCAGCAACTGATCATTGTGGAAGTTGTACAGCCTGTATAGATGCTTGTCCGACGGATGCCTTACTTGCACCCTATCAAATTGATGGAAGTAAGTGTATTTCATATGTCACCATTGAGTTGAAAAATGAAATTCCAACTGATTTTCAAGGTAAAATGGATAATTGGGCTTTCGGCTGTGATGTTTGCCAAACCGTTTGTCCCTGGAATCGTTTTGCAACTCCTCACAGCGAACCAGCATTTAATCCTCCAGATGAATTGCTTTCTCTTTCTAAAAACGAGTGGGAGGAAATGACCCAAGAAGTTTTTTCTGTAATCTTTAAGAATAGTGCGATCAAACGCACAAAATATGAAGGTTTAAAGCGTAATATTAAGTTTTTATCTACCTAAAAGTTCTTTCAGATTGAAGATGCTCTTTCTATTAATTCAGCTTCAATTTCTTCTCTTTTAAAAGAGCTTATCTTTTTTTGTTTTAATTCAGCTTGTTCTTCTAAGAATAAGCGCATTATTTTTTCAGCCATTAAAGAAAGGTTTTGTTTTATTGAGCTTAGTTCTGGACTAAAAAAGGTTCCAACCTCTGAATTTTCTTGTCCAATAAAGCGAATGTCGTTGGGTATATTAGACCCATTTTCTTTGTAAAACATCATTGCACCATGAGCCAGGGGATCATTGTAAGAAATAAAACCATCTATTTGAATGCCGTTATTAAATAATTCTTTGGCAATACGATACCCTTCAGACAAAGTACCCTGCTTAGATACTACAATTCTTTGATTATCAATCGATATTTTATTTACTTCATGGGCTTCTCTAAAGCCAATAAATTGATTAATTGAATTTTGTGAGATCAAACTTTTTCTAATAAAAGCAATTTTGCTATTCCCCTTATTGATCAAATATTCGGTTACTAGCTTGATTATTGCTCTGTCATTGAACACCACTTTATTACAAGAAATTACTTTGGAGGTATTACTAAATGTAATTAAAGAACTACTGCTAGACATGACTTTTGTTAAATAATCGGTACTGGTCGTGTTTTTAGTTAAGGAAATAAAAATCCCATCAACTTTTTGGCGCATTAGGCGTTCTAAATTTTCACCCTCTACTTGCTCTGATTCTGCAGAATTTAACACGATAGGCAAGTATCCATTTTTAGTTATTCTAACAATTAGAGATGCTACAAGTTCGCTATAGAAATTTGTATTTAAATTAGGAACAACGATTCCGATGAGTTTCGTTTTTTTAGTTCTTAAAAAAGAGGCGTGAATATTTGGTTCATAGCCAATTTTTTCAGCATAATCTTTCACTTTTTTTTTAGTTTCACTACCAATATCAGAATAGTCATTCATTGCTTTAGACACGGTAGTAGTCGAAATTTCTAATGCTTTAGCAATATCTTTAATGGTGATTTTCATAATTATTTT
>CAJQQG010000012.1 GCA_905480425.1 uncultured Flavobacteriaceae bacterium
GAAAAAGGATACATTTTCTAAAGAATTTTATATTAATCCCGTATGTGGTGTGCCGGTTTCAAAAATAAGTCCAAAACACATTTTAGAACATTTAGGTGATAAAGTATATTTCTGTTGTGATGGTTGTAAAGTGACCTTCGATAAAAATCCAAAACAGTATATAAATTAAGGTTCATTAGGAGGACAAACTGCAATAAACTGTTTAATGGAGCTTTAACTTTAGGCTCTAGTGTCTCTAAAAGTGTCTCTAAAAAAAGAAACCCCTAGTAATAGTAGGGGTTAAGGAACTATTAAGCGGAGAAGGAGGGATTCGAACCCCCGGAGGTGTGACCCTCAACAGTTTTCAAGACTGCCGCATTCGACCACTCTGCCACTTCTCCAATGCGGTGGCAAATATACATTCCTTTTTATTGAATAGAAAATATTTAAATGACTCTTTGCAATAAAATAGCTTTTGGATTTTCGTAATTTTGAAATCTCTATGGAAGATATTTATCAAGCTATAATATTAATAATAATTGGATTTCTGGCGGGCGTAATTAATACTTTGGCGGGAGGAGGGTCTTTATTCACTCTACCTGTATTGATTTTTTTAGGGTTGCCCCCTAATATTGCAAACGGCACAAATCGAATTGCTATTGTAATACAATCTCTTACTGGTACTTTGGGCTATAAAAGTAAAGGAGTGTCTTCGTTTCCATTCAACATTTACTTAGCTATTAGTGCTAGTATTGGCGCACTTATTGGTGCTCAAATTGCAATAGATTTAGACGGTAAACTTTTCAGTAAAATTTTAGCTATTATTATGATTGTTGTTGGAGTTATGATGTTAATTAAGAATAAAAAAAGAGCTCTCAATTTGCCAGAGAGGCTAACTGGAAAGTATTTAGTGTATGGTTGTTTTGGATTCTTTTTTGTGGGTATATACGGTGGATTTATTAATGCAGGTATTGGTATAGTGATCATGATTTTTTTAAATCGAGTACATCATATGTCATTAGTTAAAACAAATGCTACAAAAACAGCCGTTGTTTTCATTTACTCAAGTCTAGCTTTAGGTTTGTTTGCTTTTAACGGAGCTGTGGATTGGAAAATGGGCTTACTAATGTCATTTGGAACTAGCTTCGGGGCATGGTGGACCAGCCGCTGGTCAGTAAAAAAAGGAGATAAAGTAATTAGAGCAGCGATGTTACTTACCATTGTTATTATGGCAGTTAAACTATGGTTTTTTGAGTGATTTTAATAGTTCTTAAAACTTTGAATGGTTATACCATAGCCAGTTATTCCAATTCTGGGTTGTTGAGCTGTATTGCTTATCACACAAAGATTCTTAATATTTAAGTCATGTAATATTTGTGCCCCAATTCCATAATCCTTAGCATCCATTTTCATAGGGGGTGCTTTATCTAAAGTTCCCTTTAATTGCATTGATTCTAGCTCAGAAATTCTACTAAGCAAGTTTTCTGAGGTTTGTTCTTGGTTAATAAAAAGTAAGGCTCCTTTACCTTCATTATTAATAAGTTTAAAGATATCATCTAGTCCTTTTTCGACAGAACCTGTTAGGGTTCCTAAAATATCATTGGTTATTCTTGATGAATGAATTCTGGTAAGCACTACATCTTCAATTTTCCAATGTCCTTTAGTTAGTGCTAAATGAATATTACCATTTGTGGTTTGTTCATAAGCACGTAAACGAAAATCTCCATAGCGAGTTTTTATAAGGGTGTCAGATTTCTTTTCAATTAAGCTATCGTGCTGCATACGGTAGGAAACTAAATCTTCTATAGAAACAATTTTTAATTGAAACTTTTTAGCCACCTCTATTAGTTGAGGAAGACGTGCCATACTTCCATCTTCATTCATTATTTCTACAATAACACCTGCAGGTTGCATTCCAGCCAAACGAGCAAAATCGATAGCAGCTTCAGTATGCCCGGTACGCCTTAATACACCTCCAGATTTTGCAATCAAAGGGAAAATATGCCCAGGGCGCGACAAATCAAAGGGAGTAGTGATTGGGTCAATGAGTGCTCTTACAGTTTTGGAGCGGTCTGCTGCAGAAATCCCGGTTGTAACACCTTTGCCTTTTAAATCGACTGAAACGGTAAAGGCCGTTTCTAAAGGGTCAGTATTATTAGACACCATTTTTCCCAAATTTAATTCTTGGCATCTACTTTCGGTTAAAGGTGCGCAAATTAGACCTCTTCCGTGTGTAGCCATAAAATTGATTAATTCAGGACTTATTTTTTCTGCTGCTGCAATAAAGTCTCCTTCATTTTCGCGATTGGCATCATCTACGACAATAATTACTTCTCCATTTTTTATGGCATCAATTGCGTCTGCAATTGCATCTAGTTGGATCAAGTCTTTATTCATTTTTTTATTTATTTTTCTTGAAAAAGGAAAGGCGTTTAATTTTTTTCTCAATAGGGTAGTAGAGGTTTGAAAGACTAACAAAACCTTTGTCAGAAGAAGCTCTACGTGTTAAAATAATTGCAAAAGGCGCTAGAATAATAGTAGACAGCCAAGAAGCCAAAAAAGGTGAGATGCTGTTGTCTTCTGCTGCATTTTTACTAAATAAGCCAATGTAGTGGTAGGTAAGGAATATTAGTACTGCCAGTACCAGGGGAAGTCCTAAACCTCCTTTCCTTATTATAGCCCCCAAAGCCGCTCCAATTAAAAACAATAAGAGTGAAGCAAATAAGAGAGTGTACTTTTCGTGGAGGGTAATCTTGTGAAGATTAATTAGTTTTTGATAGGCAAAAAAGGAGCCTCGTTTTGTGTTTAAATTCCGAATAGAGCTTCTTATTTTTATTCTACTTTCATCAATCACTTTACTTTGCTTCCAAAACTCATTAGTAATGATAAATTGAAATAAGTTTTCTGGGAGTGAATCTATAGTTACCACAGCTTCATTTTTCCGAGCTGTTCTTGACAATACACTTTGCCTTCCAAAGTTTTCGCTAAAGGCATTTTGTTCTTCTGTGAATGATTGTTGAAGGGTGTCTATACTTTCTTTAAGTTGTTCTATTTTCTGCATTCTAAAGGTCGACTTGTAGCTTTCTTCTTCTAGATTTACATTATTAAATTTAGATAAGTCAATGTTCATCTCGTATTCTTCAAAAGCTACTTTAGTATGGGGAATTCGTTGACGATCTTTAGACTTTTTCGGAATGACTTCTTCATAGCGATTTCCGTTGTAAAGAACTAGTTTTAAGTTAGGATCACTGGTTTCACTTTTCATTTCTCCACGTTCCGCTTTAATGACAATATTGTTTTCGCTATTGGGGGTGTATTCGTGAATAATAACTCCTTCTAGAAAACGATCATTGTCTCCATACTTTCTATCTACCTTAATATTAATTTCACCAATTTCATTAAAAATACCCTCGCGTATTGCTAGTGTAGGTTCTAACTTTGCTAGGTTACGACGTAAATTATATGATTTTAATTCCCCATATGGAATCACGTGATTTGAAAAATAAAAGGTACCAATTCCTAAGAAAATGTGAAAAATAACGAGTCCTAACATAGCACGTTGTAATGAAATTCCAGTAGACTTCATAGCGGCAAATTCATAGTTTTCAGAAAGCGTCCCATAAGTCATTAGAGAAGCAAGTAATACGGAAAGGGGCAGAACTAATGGAATTAGCTTGGGTGAATAATAAAGTAAAAATTTTGAAATGATAATTATGTCAAGACCTTTTCCTGCCAGCTCGTCTATGAAAAGCCAAAAAGTCTGAATTATAAATATAAACATGCAAATGGTGAAGACGCTAATTAAGCGGCTTAAATAACTTTTCATGATATATTGATCCAGGATCTTCAAGTGATTAATTGTTTATGTAGTAATCTGGGTAGTTTGAGAAATCAAAAGTAAAATGATTTTTTTCCAAAGGAATATTTATTTCTTGGTTTGAAATGGTAAGCGTTGTTCGAGTACCGTTCATATCTATTTCTATAAGGCGATAAATATTTTTTTTAATAATATCAATACCCAGTAATAAATATTTTATTTCATTATTTTCATCACTAGGAAGTAGTTTTACAAATTGAATTGGTCGTCCAAAAATTGTTTGTTTAATGTCCCACTGGTAGTCATATCCTTCTTTATAGAAGTTTAAAAGTTTGATTGGGTTTATGCCAAAATCTTCATCTTCTTTAGCTGTTGTAATAGTAATTTCTTCATTTTCTGGAACAACCGTATATGTTTTTTCACCATCATAGAGTTGCTCTACTCCTAAATACATAAGTTTATATTTTTCGTCTTTTATGGTAATGGAGCCATTAGTTTCTTGCTTAATATTTTCTTGTCTGTTTTCTAATACATATGAAAAATCAAAAATCATAGTCTCATAAGCAGCAATGGTAAGGGATACTTCATCCAATAATTTTTTTGCAGCGGTAGAGGTTTGCGCACTTAGTTGTTTAAAGCCAATAAAGAAAATTATAACACTTAAAGTATAGATTTTTCTCATAATACTCCATCATTTAAAAGACGATCTAGAGTTGCTAAATCAGTAATTAAAACTTGTCTTGCTTTGCTTCCCTCAAATGGCCCTACAATGCCAGCCGCTTCCATTTGATCAATTATTCTTCCAGCTCTATTGTAACCTAGTTTTAATTTACGTTGTAACAAAGACGCAGATCCTTGTTGAGCTGTTATGATTACTTCTGCAGCATCTCTAAATAATGCATCACGATCGCTGGCGTCAATATCTATGGTGCTAGTATTTTCCTCGCTTATATATTCTGGGAGAAGATGCGCGTCTGCATAGCCTCTTTGTCCTCCAATATAAGCAGCAATTCTTTCTACTTCTGGAGTGTCCACAAAGGCACACTGAATTCGGGTAAGTTCATTTCCTTGAGTATAAAGCATGTCACCTCGACCAATTAATTGATCAGCACCACCGCTGTCTAGAATCGTACGCGAATCAATTTTTGAAGTTACCCTAAAGGCAATTCTTGCTGGGAAGTTTGCCTTAATAATACCAGTAATTACATTAACAGAAGGACGTTGAGTGGCAATAATTAAATGAATACCGATAGCTCGTGCCAGTTGTGCTAAACGAGCAATAGGAGTTTCAACTTCTTTTCCTGCAGTCATAATTAAATCTGCAAACTCATCAACTACTAAAACAATGTAAGGTAAAAAGTTATGGCCATCTTCTGGATTCAACTTACGTTCTCTAAATTTTGTATTGTATTCCTTTAAATTCCTACACATTGCATTTTTAAGCAATTCATAACGGTTATCCATTTCAATACATAATGAATTTAGAGTATTTATCACCTTAGTGTTATCAGTAATGATAGCTTCTTCAGTATCGGGGAGCTTGGCTAAATAGTGGCGTTCAATTTTGTTGTAAATATTGAGCTCAACTTTTTTAGGGTCTACAAGGACAAATTTAACTTCAGCTGGATGTTTTTTGTAAAGTAGTGATGTCAATACAGCATTTAGTCCCACGGATTTTCCTTGTCCAGTAGCGCCTGCCATAAGTAGGTGGGGCATTTTTGCTAAGTCTACGACAAAGGTTTCATTGCTTATAGTTTTACCCAATGCAATGGGAAGTTCCATTTCTGCAGTTTGAAATTTGGTGGCACTAATGACAGAGCGCATAGAAACAATGGATGGGTTTTGATTAGGTACTTCAATTCCGATAGTTCCCTTTCCAGGAATAGGAGCAATAATTCGAATTCCAAGAGCAGATAGAGATAATGCAATATCATCTTCTAAATTTTTAATTTTCGAAATTCTCACACCTGCTTCAGGCACAATTTCATATAATGTAACTGTAGGACCAATTGTGGCTTTGATGTTCGCAATCCCAATTTTATAATTGTTAAGGGTTTCTACAATTTTATTTTTGTTCAGTTCAAGCTCTTCTTGGTTAATTGTAATACCGCTATCTCCGTAATCTTTTAATAAGTCAAACCCAGGCATTTTAAAATTACTAAGTTCTAGGGTAGGGTCAAAAAAACCTTGTTTTTCAACTAATTTTTTTGCTAGTTTTTCATCAACTATTTCTTCTTCCTTAGCCTCAATTTCCATTGTAAGAGTTGCTTTTTCTGAAGTAATTTCAGTATTGAGAGAAGGTTCCTCTTTCGGAATTTCTAGTTCTTGTTTTGAAGAGGTAGATGGATTCGTATATTTGTCATTAGAAGTAATATCAAACTCTATATTAGATTTAAGATCTGCTGAAGTAGTTTCTTCTATGGGTTTATTCTCTTTATTTTTTAGCTTCTGCCACTGATTGATAATTTGCTCTGGTGTCCACCCTAATTCGATAACTAAAAAACATAAAAAGAAAAAAAGTAGAATTCCAAAAACACCAATATTTCCAATGTATATAATTAAAAATGCATTGATTTCAAATCCCACAATACCAGAAAATATAGGAGTGTCTCTAAAGAAATAACCAATTGCTATAGAAAGCCACAACATATGGGCTAGTCCCCATGCCCACGTAGCTAAAAGTTTTTGTGTAGACCATTGTAAGAATAGTTTTAAGCCAGTAATCCCAATGAGATAGGCGAATAGAATTGATGAAAAACCTACACCTTTATAGATGAAAAGATGCCCTACATAGGCCCCCAGCTTATTTAAAAGATTTTTTGAAGTTACAGCTTTATCAGACAACGAACCAAGTGTACTAAAATCTGCTTGCCATGTAAAGAAATAAGATATAAAGGAAATGGTAAGGAGAATAGAAATCAATAGGAGCCCTGCCCCTAACAAGACTTTTCGTTGTCGTTTTTTTATTAAATCTGTTTCAGTGATTTCTTTTTTTTTGGCCATAAATCAATGCTCTATCGCAAAAATACAAATTCAAAACCAAAAAATAGACTAATAAGTTCTGGCATGTAAGATATTTTTAAACACATTATTTAGCACTATTAGCATGATATATTAATAGAATATTACTCAATAATAAGAAATGAATATTAGTTGTCATAAACAGATTTTAATGATTTGGTGTAATAATCTAATTCAATATTACTATATGTAAAACTAATAGTCTAATGTCTAAAAAATCTAAAAGGAGTAGTACATTTATAAAAAATATAAATTATGAGTGAAAGCAAATGTCCATTCCATGGCTCTATAACCAAACCCAATGTTGGAACTGAAAACAACAACTGGTGGCCTAATCAATTAAATATTGATATTCTTCGTCAGCATGACTCCAAAAGCAACCCTATTTCTGAGGTTAATTACAGAGAGAATGTTAAGAATTTAGATCTTGATGCTGTTAAATCAGATCTCAAAACAATGCTCAAAGATTCAAAAGATTGGTGGCCTGCAGACTGGGGGCATTATGGTCCATTTTTCATTAGGATGACTTGGCATGCAGCTGGCACTTATAGAACAGGCGATGGTCGTGGTGGAGCTGCTACAGGAGCTCAACGTTTTGCACCATTAAACTCATGGCCAGACAACGGTAACTTAGATAAGGCTCGACGTTTACTTTGGCCAATCAAAGAAAAATACGGGAACAAATTGTCTTGGGCTGATCTACTTGTTCTTGTTGGTAATGTTGCCATCGAAGATATGGGTGGTCCAAACCACGGTACCGTTTTAGGGCGTGAAGATATTTGGCATCCAGAAAAAGATATTTATTGGGGAGCAGAAGATGAATGGTTAGGAGATATGCGCTATGGCGATACTCGCCAATCACTTGAAAACCCTCTTGCTGCAGTTCAGATGGGATTGATTTATGTAAACCCTGAAGGACCTAACAGTAACCCTGATCCAGCTCTTTCAGCTCAAGATATTCGTGAAACTTTTAAGCGAATGGCTATGAATGACACAGAAACAGCTGCTCTAACTGCTGGAGGTCACACCTTTGGAAAAGCTCACGGAGCTGGAGATGCTGGTCTCGTTGAAGCAGAACCCGAAGGAGCTCCAATTGAAATGATGGGACTAGGCTGGAATAATAAACATGCTTCTGGCGTTGGAATAGATGCTATAACTAGTGGAATTGAAGGGCCTTGGACCACCAATCCTACACAATGGGATATGGGTTATTTAGAACTTTTATTTAAATACGAATGGGAATTAAAAAAGAGCCCTGCCGGAGCTTGGCAATGGCATCCAATTGATTGTGCTGAGGAAGATATGGTTCCTCAAGTTGATGGTAGCGATGTTAAAGTGCTTCCAATGATGACTACTGCTGATATGGCAATGAAAGTTGATCCAATTTACAATAAAATCTGTCAACACTTTATAGCAAATCCAGAGGAATTTGGAGAGGCGTTTGCAAAAGCTTGGTTTAAATTACTCCACCGAGATATGGGACCAAAAACCAATTATATCGCTGGTGACCATAAGGATGTTAGTTATATATGGCAAGATCCCTCGCCTGTTGGTAAAACACTTAATGTCTCAGAAGAACAAATAATACGTGATGCTATTGTTAACTCTGGACTCAGTGTTCAAGAAATGGTCAATACTGCATGGGCAAGTGCAAGTACCTTCCGAAGTTCTGACAATCGCGGTGGAGCAAATGGTTCTCGTATCCGTCTTCAGCCTCAAAAGGATTGGGAAGTAAATAAACCTGAAGAACTTTCTAA
Source organism: uncultured Flavobacteriaceae bacterium (assembly GCA_905480425.1). Classification (GTDB taxonomy): domain Bacteria; phylum Bacteroidota; class Bacteroidia; order Flavobacteriales; family Flavobacteriaceae; genus MS024-2A. The sequence continues at coordinate 8,575 of CAJQQG010000012.1, forward strand.
AGTTTTAGGTATTTATGAACAAATTGCTTTCTCTCAAGGAGTAAGTATTGCTGATGTAATAGTAATTGGTGGTGCAGTTGGTATTGAAAAAGCCGGGGGACTAAAAGTAGATGTTACAACTGGACGGGGAGATGCCTCCCAGGAAAATACTGATGTAGATTCATTCAATTTACTAAGACCAAGAGCTTGTGGATTTAGAAATTATTCTGAAAAAGAATTTGCTGTAAGTCCGGAAGAGATAATGTTAGATAAAGCTCAATTATTAGGTTTAAGCCCAGTGGAAATGACTTTACTGATAGGCGGAATGCGATCAATGGCTATCTCACATAGTGGAGACGGTATTTGGACAGATGGCAACTTAAACAATAGTTGGTTTAAAACCCTTCTTTCTATGGACGTAAAGTGGAGCACCACAGGTTACAATAGTTACGTTGCTAAGAATAGAATGACTAATGAAGAGATTAGAACTGCCTCAAGAACAGATCTCGTAATTGGATCTAACTCTGAATTGAGAGCCATAGCAGAAATATATGCTCAAGATGACAACAATGAGAAGTTTGTTAATGACTTTATTCAAGTTTGGAATAAAGTAATGAATGCAGATCGTTTCGATATCAAATAAGTATTTTGATTTAAAAAAAAGCATCTCAGATTTGAGATGCTTTTTTTAATTATTAACATAATTTATTTTTCTTTGAGAGCTTTGATTTTTATATCAAAAGCAGCATAGAGTAATGTCATAAAAGGACTGATCCAGTTAAAGATAGCATATACAAAATATTCGCCAACTCCCACTCCTAAAACACCAGATTGATATGCACCACAAGTATTCCATGGAATTAAAACAGAGGTAACTGTTCCAGAGTCTTCTAAAGTTCTACTAAGGTTTTCAGGTGCTAGTTTACGGTCTTTATATGCTTTTGTAAACATTTTTCCTGGAATAACTATAGAAAGGTATTGATCTGAAGCTGTCAGATTTATAGCTAGGCAAGAAGCTACAGTACTTGCGAATAATTGGAAAGTAGTTTGTGCCCAATTAAGTAGTGCATTACTAATACGTTCTAAAGCTCCTATTGCGTCCATTATACCACCAAAAACCATAGCACAAATAATAAGCCAAATAGTCCCCAGCATACCTTCCATTCCACCAGAGGTAAATAAGTCGTTAAGCAATGCATTAGAAGTAGTTATTTCTGTGGAAACTGAAATTGCATCCATGATAGCTCTGTAAGCTACCTCAGAAGTCAGTATATTTGATTGTGTAATTTCTAAAAGAATATCACTTTGAAAGAGTAGGGCAAAAACACCCCCCATTAGTGTACCGACAAGTAAGGCAATTAAAGGTGGACTTTTTTTAACGATTAATACGATAACTGTGGCAGGGACTAAAAAAAGCCATCCATTAATAGTAAATTTTTCATTGATTGCTGCCATTAACGTTATAGTATCTGCTTGTCCAGTAGTTTCCTGAGTTAAGCTTAAAATTAAAAAAACAATCAGTGTAATCACAATACTTGGAATGGTGGTTAAACTCATGTAGCGAATATGAGAAAATAATTCTCCACCTGCCATGGCTGGGGCTAAGTTGGTGGTATCTGATAAAGGAGAGAGTTTATCCCCAAAATATGCACCTGAAATAACTGCTCCTGCAACCATTCCAAGAGGTATACCTAGTACCTTCCCGATGCCAATTAATGCAATACCAACAGTTGCAGATGTTGTCCAGCTACTTCCTGTGGCCAAAGAAATTATTGCACAAATAACAATGCAGGCAGGAAGAAATATACTGGGATGTAAGATTTGTAATCCATAATAAATCATTGCTGGGATAATACCGCTAATTAACCAAGTACCAGCTAGGGCTCCTACAAATAATAAAATGAGTAAAGCACCGGTAACAGACTGAAGATTTTCTGCTATTTTCTCAAGCATGGTATCATACTTAACCTTATAGAAAAAACCAATAATTCCTGCAATAGCTCCACCTATTAGTAAAATAAATTGATTGGATCCTCCTAAAGCATCATCACCATAAATAAGGACGTTATAAGATAGGAGAAGTACTAAGATAATAATGGGCAAAAGGGCTACGCCCAGAGAAAGTTCTTTCTTTTTCAAACTATTTTTCTTGAATTACAAGTTTAATCATTTTAATTCAAATAGTTCTACCGAATCAATTTCTAAAATAATTTTAAATTAAACCTAAGTTAGCTCCACTTTAATATTTCTAAATATATCAAAATCGATATTTATAAGTGATTGATTTACTGTACGTAGAGAAAAATTCCAACTAATAGATCAAATCATAAATTCACTTTCGTATGAAGAGGGAGGTGTAAACCCCACCTGCTTTATAATGAGATAGATTTTTCAGTAATTATTCTTTGGACTGTTAATTACTCCTTTAGATTATAAGTTTCTATTAGGTTTTGGTGAAAAGAGTTCGAGAATTAAATCATCAAGGACTTTTTAAGTAATAAAAAAATAAAAATCCATTCTTTTGCATTATGGTGTACAAAGAAACATTTGTACTTTTGAAATCAATTAAAGAATTTGATTATGAGTGTTTATGATGTAGCAATTATTGGTTCTGGACCCGGAGGTTATGTAGCGGCAATTCGATGCGCACAATTAGGAATGAAAACAGCACTTGTTGAAAAATATAGTACACTTGGGGGAACATGTTTAAATGTTGGATGTATTCCTTCAAAATCTCTTTTAGATTCCTCTCACCATTATGAAGATGCCCAAAAACATTTTGCAGAACACGGGATTGAAATAGAAGGTGAAATTAAAATCAATTTTAAACAAATGATTGATCGAAAAGCTTCAGTTGTAGATCAAACAACTAAAGGAATCGATTATTTGATGAATAAAAATAATATTGACATTTTCGAAGGCTTGGGAAGCTATATTGATGCAACACATATAAAAATCGAAGGTAAAGATACCCAAATTATTGAGGCTAAAAATAGCATTATAGCCACTGGCTCTAAGCCGGGAACCCTTCCATTTATTTCTTTAGATAAAGAAAGGGTAATTACCTCTACAGAAACATTAAAGCTTAAAGAAATACCAAAACATTTAGTTATTATTGGTGGTGGTGTTATTGGACTTGAATTAGGACAAGTATACTGCCGACTAGGCGCCAAGGTTTCTGTTATTGAATATGCAGACAGAATTACACCCATAATGGATGCAGGTTTGTCAAAAGAACTAATGAAAGTCATGAAAAAACAAGGAGTAAAGTTTTTCCTATCTCATGGTGTAAATAAAGTTAGTCGAAAAGGCGATGTAGTTAAGGTAACTGCAAAAGATAAAAAAGGGTTAGAGGTTCATTTTGAAGGGGATTATTGTCTGGTATCTGTAGGTCGTAAACCATTTACTGCCGGTTTAAACGCAGATGCAGCAGGGGTTCAATTAAACGAGCAAGGTCAGGTAGTTGTTGATGATCATTTACAAACAACTACAACTAATATTTATGCAATAGGTGATGTTGTAAGAGGTGCAATGCTTGCACACAAAGCGGAAGAAGAAGGTGTAATGGTTGCTGAACTTTTGTCAGGACAAAAGCCACATATAGACTACAATCTCGTGCCTAATGTAATTTATACATGGCCTGAAGTAGCCTCTGTTGGAAAAACAGAAGAGCAGCTTAAAGAGGCAGGTATTTCATACAAAACTGGACAATTTCCTATGAAAGCTTTAGGGCGTGCCCGAGCCAGTATGGATACCGACGGTTTTGTTAAAATCCTTGCAGACACTCAAACCGATGAAGTTTTGGGTGTTCATATTATTGGTGCACGTGCAGCAGATTTAATCGCCGAGGCGGTAATTGCTATGGAATTTAGAGCATCTGCTGAAGATATTGCTAGGATGAGTCATTCACATCCAACTTATGCAGAAGCTATAAAAGAGGCAGCTCTAGCTGCTACTGAAGATCGCGCATTGCATATCTAAGTAACTATTTCCTTAGAAGGAAATGATTTAAGATTATTTTTTTGACTAAATCTAGGGTTAAAAAAAAATCTATTGAATTAATTTTTACATTATTAGTTTCATTTTTTGACGAATTCTCTCCAGTCCTAGGTTACCAATACTTCCCAAGTGGGTGTGATTCACGTTTCTGTTTGGAAGGAAATCCCCTTTTTCAATAGCTTGACCCAACTCACGATAAGCATCTCGGAATGGTTTCCCAGCAATAACTTCTGTGTTGAGAGTATCCACACTAAAGAGGTAATCATATTTTTTCTGGGCAGTAATATCTTGTGTTACCTCAAGTTGGGGTAAACTAAATAATAGTATGTCCATGCAGTCTTTCAATTCTTGCACGGCTTCAATAATAGGTCCTTTAGCTAATTGTAAATCTCTGTGATAACCACTAGGTAAGTTAGAAGTTAGTAAAGTTAATTGGTTGGGAAGAGCTTGAAGATTATTACATTTTCCTCTTACTAGTTCAAACAAATCAGGGTTTTTTTTGTGTGGCATAATACTTGAGCCTGTAGTTAAATTTTTAGGGAAAGAGATGAAGTTAAAATCTTGTCCCATGTACAGGCAAATATCCATACTTAACTTTGCCAAGCTATTCCCAATACTTGAGAATGCTATAGAAGTACTTTTTTCCAATTTTCCACGACTCATTTGTGCAGCAAGTGAGTTAATTTTTAATTGATCAAATCCTAACAATTCTGTCGTTAATTCACGGTCAATTGGGAAAGCACTTCCATAGCCTGCTGCACTTCCTAAAGGATTTTGATCGGCAACTTTATATGCAGCTTCCCAAAAATATAAATCATCAATCAAATTTTCGGCATATGCAGCTAACCACATTCCCACAGAAGATGGCATGGCAACTTGTAAATGTGTATAACCTGGAAGTAAGTTATTTTGATATTTTTCAGCTAATTCAAGTAAAAGGTCAAAAATTGCAATGACTTGGGTTTTAATTTCACCCAATTCCTTTTTTAGGTATAGGTGCATGGCAACAAGTACTTGATCATTTCGAGAACGTGCGGTATGAATTTTCTTCCCCAAATCGCCTAGTTTTTTAGTTAGTGCATGCTCTATTTTAGAATGCATATCCTCAAATTCATCTTCAATTGTAAAATTCCCTGTTTCTGCAGCTATTTTTAAATCCTCTAATACCTTACATAATTGTTCAGATTCAGGGACACTTATTAATCCAATTTTAGCTAACATTTTTGCGTGAGCTATAGAAGCTTGACAATCGTATTGTGCCAAAAATAAATCGTATTCACGATCATTTCCTACAGTAAATTTATCAACTTTTTCGTGGGCTACAACCCCTTTTTGCCAGAGTTTCATATTATAAAATGTTTTTTAATAATTCAATATAAATGGTAATGCCATCTTCAATTTCTTTTACATAAATATATTCATCTGCAGAGTGGGAACGTGTTGAATCACCGGGACCTAATTTTAATGAGGGACATTCTAATGCTGCTTGATCTGATAGAGTTGGTGATCCATACGTTTTTTTTCCCAAAGAAATTCCAGCTCGAATTAGAGAATGATTTATATCGATTGAAGAACTTTTTAATCTTAATGAACGTGCATTGACTTCGCAAGGAAGTACAGCTTTTATATATCGTTCAATTTCACTATTGGTGTAGCATTCATTAACCCTAACATCAATAACTAGTTTTACTTGGGATGGAACTACATTGTGTTGGCTTCCCCCATCAATTTGAGTCAGTGTTACTTTAACGGGCCCTAAAATAGGTGAAACTTTATCAAATTTAATTGAATTGATTGCTTGAATCACTTCTGGAATTTTTAATAAAGGATTATCTGAGTTGGGGTGGGCAGCATGACTAGGGGTACCCTTTATGATTGCTTCAAAGACAACCAATCCTTTTTCGGCTATTGCTAAATCCATTAAAGTTGGCTCCCCTATAATAGCTAAATCTATTTTAGGTAGTTTTGGTAATAATCCTCTCAAACTTTTTTGACCTGCAATTTCTTCCTCGGCAGTAGCCGCCATCAGTAAATTATATTTGGGATTAGGATGAGCATAATAATGAGTGAATAATGTGATTAGAGAAACCAAAGCTCCTCCAGCATCATTACTCCCCAGCCCATATAATTTACCATCAATAATATCGGCTGAAAATGGATCTCGAGTATAGCCTTTGTTAGGCCTCACTGTGTCGTGATGTGAATTCAATAAAAGAGTCGGTAATTCGGAATTAAAATTTTTATTAGTAGACCAAATATTATTATGTTGTCTTGAAAAGGGAATATTAGATTCATTAAACCATGTTTCAATTCGATCAGCGGTTTTATTTTCTGATCCGGAAAATGACTCAATTCGAATTAGATCTTGCAGTAGAGATATGGCTTTTTGAGTAATCATTATAATTTAATTTGAGTATATTCATTAGATTCAGTAATCATTTTTGAATTACCAATTCGCACCTTAGTAACACCTTTTTTCAAAGCTTCAAAGCAATTTTTTATTTTGGGGAGCATTCCTTCATTTATAATTCTTTCTTTTTTCAAATATTCGTATTGATTTAAATTGATTGATGGAATGACCGAATCTTCATCCATTAGTTTTTTGAGAACTCCTTTTTTTTCAAAACAATAACTTAAGGTTACTTCAAAATACGCTGACATTGATGAGGCAATTTCGGCAGCTATGGTGTCCGCGTTTGTGTTTAGTAATTGACCATTTTTGTCATGAGTAACAGCACAACACACAGGTGTTATCTTTTGATTTAATAATAAATTAAATAGAGCTGAATTCACGGAAATAACATCTCCTACAAAACCAAAGTCAATAGGTTTTGAGGATCGTTTTTTTGCCACTACACTATTACCATCTGCACCCGTAAGTCCCAAGGAATCACAGCTGTATGCTTGTAGAAGAGCAACTATGGTTTTGTTTAATTTCCCTGCATACAACATGCTAATGATTTCTAAATTTGCCTTATCTGTTACACGTCTTCCTTCAATAATTTGAACTGGAATATTGAGCTTGTGTGCCATTTGTGTAGCTTCTTTTCCGCCGCCATGAACTAAAATTTTAGCTCCTCTAATTTTAGTAAAATCAATTAAAAAATCACTGAGTGTTTCATGATTTTCAATAACATTACCTCCTACTTTAACTACCTGTAGCTTATCCATTTTCTAAAATTTTTTTCAAAACTACTTGAGTAGCAAAGGTTCTATTATTTGCTTGTTCAATAACCAATGAATTTGAGCTGTCAAGTACATCATCAGAAACAACAATATTTCTTCGAATTGGTAAACAATGCATGAATTTTGCATTATTTGTTTTTTTCATCTTTTCACTAGTTACCATCCATTGAGGATCGGTTCGTAATATTTTTCCATAATCTGAATAAGAAGACCAGTTTTTTGCATAAACAAAGTCTGCATCCTTTAAAGCTTCTTCTTGGTTGAAAATCAAGGGAGTTTTTTTTGTAATTGCTGGATTTAATTCATAACCTTCGGGTTGAGCTATAACAAAATCAGCATCCAATTGTTGTGTCATTCTAATAAATGAATTTCCGACTGCATGGGGCAGTGCTTTTGGATGAGGTGCCCATGTCAAAACAATCTTGGGTCTTTTTTTACTTTGATGTTCTTTAATTGTAATGGCATCTGCTAAAGCTTGTAAAGGATGGGCAGTTGCACTTTCCATATTTACTACAGGAATACTTGCGTACTTAGCAAAATTTTGTAAAACTTTTTCTGCTTCATCACTTTCTTTATCATTTAGAGATGCAAAAGCTCTTACAGCAACAATATCACAATATTGAGAAACTACAGCAGCCGCTTCTTTTATGTGCTCAGAACGTAATCCATTCATTTGGGTTCCATCTTCAAATTCTAGTGCCCAAGCTTCGTTTGAAAAATTCATAATCATATTATGTATTCCAAGATGTTGTGCTGCTTTTTGAGTGCTTAAGCGGGTACGTAAACTCGGATTAAAAAACAACATACCGAGTGTTTTATTTTTTCCAAGAGTCTCAAATTGAAAAGGATTTTTTTTTAATTCTATTGATTCTGTAACAGCATCATCTAAATTTGGGAGGTCCTTTAATGTTAAAAATTGTCTCATAGATAGTGATTAATAGTTGATACCTTTATTTTTTAAAGCAATTATTAAAGCATCAAAAAAGGTATCAAAATGTTTCTCTTTTATGGTCAAAGGAGGTAAAATTCTTATAAGTTTTTTATTACTACTTCCCCCTGTGAAAATTTTGTGGTTATAAATAAGTTCTTTTCTGAGATCTGCTACTTCAAAATCAAATTCTAAACCAAGCATTAAACCTCTTCCTTTTATTTTTAAAAGATGCGGTAGTCCTTTAGCTCTAGTTCTGAAATAATTTTCTAAAACAACTGCTTTTTCTTGCAATCTTTCTTCTTCTAAAACTTCTAAAACCGCTAAAGATGCACTACAAGCAAGATGGTTTCCTCCAAAGGTAGTTCCTAACATTCCATATTTGGCCTCAATATCTGGACCTACCAGGATACCTCCAATTGGAAAACCATTTCCCATTCCTTTAGCCATTGTAATAATGTGCGGTCTAATATTGTACTTTTGGTAGGAGAAAAAAGTACCTGTTCTTCCAAAACCAGCTTGAACTTCGTCTGCAATTAGACAACTGCCAAATTTTTTACATAAACGTTCCATGCTAAAAACGAATTCTTCAGAAGGCTGGTCCAATCCCCCAACTCCTTGAATTCCCTCAAAAATAACAGCACAATACTGTTTTGTAGCTAATGCTTGATGAAGTGCTTTTTCGTCATTAAATGGTAAAAAGGTAACCTCTTGTTGTTTATTAAGAGGGGCATTTATTCTAGGGTTATCTGTAACGGCAACTGCTGCTGAGGTTCTTCCGTGAAAGGCATTATGGAAAGCAATTACTTTTTTTCTATTGGTGTGAAATGAAGCAAGTTTCAAAGCATTTTCAATAGCCTCAGCTCCAGTACTACATAAAAACAGTTTGTAGTCATGAAGACATGATTGTTCCCCGATAGCATCTGCCAACTTTTGTTGTAATGGGTTTTGAATTGCATTGGAATAAAATCCAATTTGCATTAATTGCTGTTTTATTCTCTCTACATAATGAGGATGGGAATGTCCAATTGAAATAACTGCATGACCTCCATAGAGATCAAGGTATTCTTTATTATGTTCATCATATACAAATACATCTTTTGCACGAACAGGGGTAACATCATATAACGGATAAACCTCGAATAATTTCATATTATTGCTTCGCTATTTCATTAATTTTATCAAATGAGGCATTTAAACCTTTAATTAGCGATGAACTTAATCCTTGATGCTCCATTTCATTTAGGCCTGTAATTGTACAACCTCTAGGAGTGGTTACTCGGTCAATTTCTTCCTCAGGGTGTGTACCCGTTTCAATTAATAGACTAGCAGCTCCCATGGCAGTTTGCATTGACATCTGTAAAGCAACATCTGCATCAAACCCTAACTGAACTCCACCTTGGGTTGTTGCTCTAATCAATCGCATCCAAAACGCAATTCCACTGGCGCATAAAACTGTTGCTGCCTGCATGTGATTTTCGTCTATAGTCAACGTCGTGCCTAAGCCGTTAAAAATAGCCTCGGCGATGGGTAAGCTTTTTTTACCTACATTATTATTACAGAGACAGGTCATTGATTTACCTACAGAAATTGCAGTATTAGGCATTGCTCTAATAATTGGATATTGATTGCCTACCTGGGTCTCCATTCGACCAATTGTATAACCTGTTATAGTGGAAATTAATACGTGTTTATCGTTAAGGATTGGTTTTATTTCATTTAAAATAGCATCAAACTGACTGGGTTGAACGGCAAAGATTATGATGTCTGCGTTTGATAAAGCTTTTGAATTATCTTTAGTCAGAGTTACATTTTTATATTCTTTCCAATTGGAAAGTGTATCTAGATTTCTTTTGGTTAGATATAAAGTAGTGTAGGTGTTATTAATAACCAACCCTTTGGCTATACTTAAACCCAAATTCCCAGTACCTATAATTGCTATTTTCATGTTAAATTTTTTAAAAAATGGAGGCTTTTAGATTAAGGCCTAGATTTTCCTCCCAGCCCATAATGAGGTTTGTATTTTGAATGGCTTGTCCGGAAGCACCTTTTACCAGGTTATCAATTACACTTGTTATTAAAAGTTTGTTTTGGTATTTATGCAAATGAATAAAACAATAATTTGTATTAATAACTGATTTTAAACTAACCTCTTGATCTGAAATTTGCGTAAAAGGGTGAGACTCATAAAATGTGTGATAGTATTTTTTAGCTTTTTCTAAACTACCCTCAAAAGAAGTATAAAGAGTTGTAAAAATACCACGAGTAAAATCTCCGCGCTGTGGAATTAAATAAAGTTCACTTGGAGAATCTAACTGCTCTAAACTCTGATGAATTTCGCCTAAATGTTGATGAATAAAGGGCTTATACCATGATAAGTTATTATTTCTCCAACTAAAGTGACTGGTAGTATTTAGACCAACTCCAGCTCCTGTACTACCAGTAGTAGCATTAATGTGAACAGGACTATTTATTAAATTTTGGTTTGCCAAAGGTAAAAGCGCTAGTTGAATTGCAGTAGCAAAACATCCTGGATTAGCAATAGACTTTGAATTTTCGATCTTTTCTTTTTGAAGTTCAGGAAGACCATACACAAAATTCCTCCCTTCAAAGGTTTGGTCAGCTTCTAGTCTAAAATCATTTCCTAAATCGATAATAATGGTTTTATCAGAAAAAAAATGTTCATTTAAAAAAGTTTTTGAATTACCATGCCCTAAGCATAAATATAAAATATCAATATCTGATTCAATAGAATCTGTAAAGTCAAGTGATGCACTTCCTAAAAGATCTTGGTGAACTGAATTTAGTGATTTCCCAGACCTTGTAGTGCTGTAAACAAAAGATAATTTTAATGCTGGATGTTGAAGGACTAAACGAATGAGTTCACCTCCTGTGTAGCCTGAACCACCAATAATTCCTACATTTTTCATAATTTTTTATTGATATTTTGATATATTTTTGTGGCATTAGCAGTGAGCTTAATAAATCCTTTTGCTTCATCTGAAGTCCATCCTTTATTCATTTCTCCATAGCTTCCAAACTCTGCATGCATCAGATCATTTGGAGATGAAATACCAAGAAGCTCAAAGCGATAAGGGTGAAGCTTAATAGAAACGGTTCCACTTACTTGTTTTTGGCTACTTTCCATAAATGCCTCCATGTCTCGCATTACAGGATCTAAATAATGTCCTTCATGTAGTTGCATTCCATAGAAATTGGCTAATTGTTCTTTTTGATATAGTTGCCATTTTGTTAAAGTGTGCTTTTCTAAAAGGTGGTGTGCCTTAATAATAATTATGGAAGCAGCGGCTTCAAAACCTACTCTTCCTTTTATTCCTATTATGGTGTCGCCAACATGAATATCTCTTCCAATAGCAAACTTTTTTGCATGCTCTTGAAGTTTTTGAATCAATTCCACTGGAGACCCTAATGTTTTGTTCACTTTGATGAGCTCTCCTTTTTTGAAACTAAGAGTTAAAAATTCGGGAGTTTCTGTTTTAAGCTGACTTGGGTATGCTGCATCTGGTAATGGAGAATCTGAGGCAAGAGTTTCTGCTCCACCTACGCTTGTTCCCCATAAACCTTGGTTTATAGAATATTTCGCTTTTTCCCAAGGAAGATTAATACCTTGAGTTTTTAAATATTTTATTTCATCTTCTCTAGATAGTTGGAGATCTCTAATTAAGGTGATGATTTTTATTTCAGGGGCTAATACTTGAAAAATCATATCAAAACGTACCTGATCATTTCCTGCACCTGTACTACCATGAGCAATATACTTTGCTCCAATTTTTTTGGCATAATTAATAACTTCTATAGCCTGAATAATTCGTTCTGAACTAACAGAAAGGGGGTAATTATTATTTCGTAAAACATTACCGTAAATAAGGAATTTTACAATTTTGTTATAAAAAGAATCTAAAGCATCAATATTTTTGTACAAATGTGCACCCATTTGATATGCCTTTCCTTGAATGATATCAATTTCATTTTGAGAAAAACCACCGGTATTAATACTGACAGCATGAACTTCAAAATCATCTTGAGAAAGTTTTTGAAGTGAATATGAGGTATCTAATCCTCCACTATAGGCCAAAACTAATTTAGATTTATTTATCATTTTTATTTTTTAGTGAAATTGCTGTTTTAATTCTTTGTACTATTTTTTTATTAATAGGTATATTTTTCATTTCTTTTTTTGGATCAAATAACATCCCAGTACATAAACACATTTGGCGTTCTGTCCTGGTTAAAATATCATAATTTTTACAAGTTTGACAGCCTTTCCAAAATTCAGGATCATCTGTAAGTTCTGAAAAGTGAACTGGTTTATAACCTAGTTCATAATTTATTTTCATAACAGGCATACCTGTGGTAATTCCAAAAATTTTAGCCTTCGGATATTTTTTTAAAGAAAGTTTAAATACTTCTCTTTTAATTTTTTTAGCAAGACCTTTTCCGCGTTGCTTAGGAGTAACAATTAATCCGGAATGAGCTACATATTTTCCATGCCCCCAGACCTCTATGTAACAAAAACCAGCAAATGAATTATTTTCAATCGCTATAACTGCATTGCCATTTTTAATTTTTGAAGCAATATATTCAGGAGTACGTCTGGCGATTCCAGTGCCTCTATTTTTTGCAGAATCATCAATGCATGCACTGATATTTTTAGCATAAGATATGTGTTCCGCAGTAGCGCGTAATATTTTCATTTTGTGTATTAATAAATAAGAAATTTGTTTAGTTCGAGAAGAGAGAAGGGCACACCATACTCCATAAATAATCTACACCCCTAGGGGCGACGAAACATCGGGCGCAACAAAAGTAATGAAGTGCCTGGAAAAATATACAAAAGTGGTGTTTTGAACATAACATTGCAAATATCACTAATTTTTATTAGATATCAAAAAATATATTTAATAGTACATATTTTTAGGATCTATATTATTGGATTACGAATGTTTATCTTTGTGCTTTATAAAACTATAACAATTGAATATTAATCTTACTGCTCTTTCTGGAAAGCGGTTTTTACTTGCTCACAGTGGTGGCTTGGATAGTTGTGTATTAGCAAATTTATTGCTTGAAGCTTCAGTTGATTTTAGTGTAGCACATTGTAATTTTCAATTGAGAGGATCTGAAAGTGACGACGATTTCTTTTTTGTTGAAAAATGGTGTCAAGAACACAGTATCCCTTTTTTTTCAAATATTTTTTCTACTAAGACCTACATGGAGTTCCATAAAAAGAGCACCCAATTGGCAGCTAGAGAATTAAGGTATAAGTGGTTTAATTGTTTATTGGCAACATATGATTTTGAAGCTTTAATAACAGCACATCATCTAAATGATCAACTCGAAACTTTTTTTATAAATACCACTAGAGGTACTGGTATTTCTGGTCTTTTAGGGATTCAAGAAAATGACAAATTGTATCGACCTTTGCTTCAAGTGTCTAAAAATTCCTTAGTTATTTATGCGGAAAAGCATTATATTAAATGGCGTGAAGATCGATCAAATGAGACAAACGATTATTTACGTAATAGCATTCGACATCTTGTTTTAGACCCTTTAATAAAATTACAGCCAAAGGCACTAGACAATTTCAAAACTACTCTGAGAAATTTAACTGAAGCTAATTCTTTTATACATAATTCGTTGGATACTCTAAAGCAATCGACCTTCATTCAGCAAACCGATTATGTAAGTATATCGATAGCTGGATTAAAAAAAATTCCTCAATCTTTATTTTGTATTCATCACTGGTTTTCTCCTCTAGGTTTTCAAGCTTTGGAGGTTATAAAGCTATTAAATGCTGATAGTGGAAAAATATTATTATCCAAGACCAACCGACTGTTGCGTGATCGATCAGTTTTAATATTGACAGAAATCCCCATCAAAATAAAAGACTCTTTTAAAATTGATTTAAAAAGGTTTAAGATCTCGGTGCCTATTAATTTATCATGGAAGTTTATTAATACGGTTTCTTTTTCTTGGAAGTCAAGTGAAGCAGCACTAGATTACAAATTATTAACAAAGCCTCTTTTAATTCGTAAATCAATCAAAGGAGATTACTTTTATCCGACAGGAATGTCTGGTAAAAAACTTCTTAGTAAGTTCTTTAAAGATGAAAAATATTCTCTTTTGGAAAAGGAAAAACAGTGGCTTTTATGTTCAGGTGATCAAATTGTTTGGGTAGTTGGTAAAAGATGTGACCAACGTTTTGCAGCAGATAAAAAAACAAAAAAAACCGTATTAATATCATGTTTATGAAAATGAAGTGGGTAATGTTTTTATTGGGAACTATTTTTGTTCAAGCTCAGCTTGATTCAGAGCCTGTAGTTTGGGAAACTCACATAGAAAAAACTGAAGATAACCGCATCATACTATTTTTCGAAGCCAGTATTGCTCCAAAGTGGCATTTATATTCTCAATTTTCAAGTAAAGACGGTGCTTTACCTACTGAATTTGTTTTTAATCCTAGAGGATATGAGAGAATTGGTAATGTTGAAGAAAGCACTTCAGTTACAGAATATGATAATGTATTTGAAATGGATCTGACCTATTTTAATGATCGGGCAACTTTTCAGCAAGAATTATTTATATCAGATTCTTCATTATCGACAATATCTGTAGAGGTTAATTACCAAGCCTGCGATGATAAACTCTGTATTTTTAGATCTGAAATCTTTAGATTTTCATTAGACGGAAATGATGTTGCTAACACACTAGTAACTGATGAGACAAGTCAACGTCTCTCCTCTGAGTTAAAGCTTGAATTATTGAATACAGACTTATTAGAAAGTACACTTTCAGAAGAAATCACCAATTCTTTTTCAAATATTTTCTTGTTAGGGTTTATCGCTGGTTTGCTAGCACTATTAACACCTTGCGTTTTTCCGATGATACCACTCACAGTATCTTTTTTCATAAAACAAGCTAATAGCCGCTCTAATGGAGTTTATAATGCTTTGTTGTATGCTTTTTTTATTGTATTAATTTATGGTTTGTTAAGTCTTCCTTTTCATTTTATTGACTCTTTAAATCCTGAAATTTTAAACACACTAGCTACAAATGTAACCTTGAATTTGATCTTTTTTGGAGTGTTTGTATTTTTTGCATTTTCTTTTTTTGGATTTTATGAATTAACACTTCCCACAAAATGGGGAAACAAAACAGATCAAGGAACTTCTTTTAAGGGTGGTATTGGTATTTTTTTCATGGCACTTACCTTAGCAATTGTTTCTTTTTCCTGTACAGGACCAATTTTAGGAACCTTGTTAGCAGGTTCATTAACTGCAGATGGAGGAGCTATACAGCTTAGTGTGGGAATGTTAGGCTTTGGTGTTGCTTTAGGCTTTCCTTTTGGACTTTTTGCATTATTTCCCAATGCATTAAATGCATTACCAAAATCTGGAGGATGGATGACTACTTTTAAGGTTTTTTTAGGTTTTTTAGAATTAGCACTTGCATTAAAATTCCTTTCAAATGCGGATCTAGTTGCTCATTGGGATTTGTTGAAACGTGAAGTTTTTATTGCAATTTGGGCCTTCATTTCTTTGCTATTAACCCTTTATCTTTTTGGTGTGATTAGTTTTAAGCATGACGTTAAACAAAAACTGAGTATTCTTAGGATAATAGTTGCAACTATCAGTTTTCTTTTTACATCTTTTCTAGTGTATGGATTATTTTCAGAGGAAAATGAATTCAAAATTTTAAGTGGTTTTCCACCTCCCGAATTTTATAGTATTTCTTCAAAAGAGTCAGACTGCCCTTTAGGTTTAGAATGTTATAAAAATTATTCAACTGGTATTGCAATGGCCAAAGCAACAAATAAACCCATTTTATTAGATTTTACTGGCTGGGCGTGTGTTAATTGCCGGAAAATGGAAGAAAATGTATGGTCAGATTCTGAGATATTTTCTTTGTTAAATGAAAATTACATAATCATTTCTCTTTATGTAGATGATGGTAAAAAACTTTCTAAAGATGCGCAATTCAATTATCAATATCCAGATGGTCGTATTAAGGTAATTAACACAATAGGAAAGAAGTGGGCCACATTTCAGGCAATAAATTTTAAAACGGCTTCTCAGCCTTATTATGTTCAGATGATGTCAGATGGTAAAATACTTAATAGTGCTATTCAGTATACTGATATCCCAACTTTTAAAGCTTGGCTAAAAAAGGGATTGAAGAATAGTAAGAAGGAACATCCCAAAGCTAAATACCTTACTTTTTAGCATTTAAAAACTATCTTTCAAAGTAAACTTCTTTAAAAGGGATGCGGAAACGATCTCCGTAAATTCCCTCAGGCATTCTAATTCCACAACCAATGACCATACTAATTTCCGCAGTCTTAGGTAGGTTTAGTATTTTTTTTAATTTCTTCGAATCAAAACCTTCCATTGGACATGTATCATATCCTTGGGCCGCCATGCTCATCATGAAATTTTGTGAGGCCAAGGCAACGCTTTTATGTCCAACAACCCTGAGGTCTGAGGCGCTAACTTCCCTGTAAGAAGTTTTGTTTTTTCTGAAGAATGCTGTTCCTAATTTATTTAAAAATCCTTGCATCTTACTTCCACCACGATAAAGCTTGGGAATTATTTTTTGATAATAACTTAAGGCTCTTTCTTGGGTTTTTGGATCAACGATATTGTTTTTACTAAACCCTTTTTTAATGAATTCAATGTTAGCCTTAACGCGTTCAGGCCATAAATCTCTGCGAACAACAGGAATTACAAGTTGAAGTGCTGTTTTTGCAGCTGGTTGGTTAAAACAGGTAGCTGCAATTGCTTTTTTCTGATCTTCAGACGTAATATGGTAGAATTCCCAAAGTTGTAAGTTGCTACTGGTGGGTGCTAATGTAGCATGTTTTATGCATTGTCTTACTGCTTCTGAGTCAATAGGTTGCTCTGCATCATAAACCCTCACAGACCTTCTATGAGCGATTGCCTCAGAAAATGTTTTTTCTTTCATACTTATAATTTTTTCAATAGAAATTTTAGAAATTTTAATGATTTAGGGTAAGGGGCATAGCGCTGAGGTAAATCAAACCAAAAGGGACGTTTAACAAGTGGTTTTGCATGTGTAAAAATATCAAAGCTATATTTCCCATGATATGATCCATTTCCACTTGTTCCGATACCTCCAAAAGGTAAGTTTGTATTCGAGAAATGAATTACAGTATCATTAACAACTCCACCTCCAAAAGAATACTTTTTAATTAAATTATTTATAAATTTTTTAGATGAACTAAAAATATAAAAGGCTAAAGGATTTTTAAGTTTACTTAAAACAAGATCAAGGCCTTCTTCTGTTTGATAGGATAATACAGGAAGAATTGGGCCAAAAATCTCATCTTCAATTAGACGGCTATCCATCGCAGGTTCGTTTACAAGTGTGGGTTCAAAATAAAGACTTTCTCTATCCATGTTCCCGCCAAATAAAATATTTTCGTTTTGTAAATCTTTTTTTAATTTGTCAAAATGTTTTTTATGAATTAGACGTCCGTAATCATCAGATTTTTTTGCATCAGGACCAAAGGCTTTTTCTATTTCTTGAATCAACTCCTTAATTAAATCATCTTTGTGATCTTTTTTAACTAATATATAATCTGGAGCAATACATGTTTGTCCACAATTAAGAAATTTACCCCAAATAATTCTCCGTGCTGTTTTTTGAATAGGCGTAGTTCCATCAACTACACATGGACTCTTGCCACCTAATTCTAGAGTTGTTGGAGTTAAAAATTCTGCAGCAGCTTTTGCTACAATTCTGCCCACATGAGTGCTTCCAGTGTAAAATATATAATCCCACTGATATTTTAATAACGCTTCACCTACGGTAACATCCCCTTGAATTACTTTTACCCAATTTTCAGGAAAAACCTCCATTAATATTTTTTCTATAATTTGAGCCGTATGGGGTGCGGATTCTGAGGGTTTTAAAACTGCTGTATTCCCCGCAGCAATTGCTCCAATAAATGGAATCATAGCTAGTTGGAAAGGGTAATTCCAAGGGGAAATTAGTAAGACAGTTCCGTAGGGTTCTGAAATAATAAAATCTTGTGAAGGAAAACTTAAAAGACTTCCAGAAACTCGTTTTGGAGCCGCCCATTCTTTAATGTTTTTTATTAACAGTGATAATTCTTTTTGAACCATCAAAACCTCACTAGTATAAGATTCAAAAGCAGGTTTTTTTAAATCTAAAAACAATGCATCCATGATGCTTGCTTCTTTTTTGTCAAGTAATTTCTTTAATTTCTTGAGGTATTGAATTCTTTTTTCTACACCATCTATTTTATGTTGTTTAAAAAAAACACGATGGTCCTTTTGAACTTTTAAAATAAATGAAGGCTCACTATTTTTCAATTTTTTTATGTAAAGTTACTAAAAAACAAAGCTCCATTTTTTAAGTGATTGAATGTCTTAAAATATAATAACAAAGTAGTTGATTATCAGTATTTTAATAGGCATTTATTAAGGTTGGGTATAGGAGTGTAATTTTAGACATACTTATTGAATTCTAAACATGTATTATATTCGTAAATATTTTTAATTAATGGTTTTAAATAAATACAGTAAATTAGTCACTCAAGATTCGACTCAACCTGCAGCACAAGCTATGCTTCATGCTATTGGATTGACAGATGATGATTTTAAAAAACCACTTGTGGGTATTGCTTCCACTGGTTATGAAGGAAATCCTTGTAACATGCATTTAAATGATCTTTCACAAGATATTAAAGTTGGGATTAATTCGCAATCAATTGTCGGTTTAGTCTTTAACACCATTGGGGTAAGTGATGGTATTTCTATGGGAACTCCTGGAATGCGATTTTCACTTCCTTCGAGAGATATAATTGCCGATTCTATTGAGACAGTAGTCCAAGCAATGTCTTATGATGGTTTAGTTACCGTTGTTGGTTGTGACAAGAACATGCCAGGCGCACTAATGGCAATGCTACGATTAAACCGACCTTCTATCCTTGTTTATGGAGGCACTATTGCAGCTGGTTGTCATAATGATAAAGAGTTAGATGTTGTTTCAGCTTTTGAAGCTTGGGGAGAAAAAGTTGCAGGAAAAATTGACGAGAAAGAATATAAAAACGTTATTAAAAATGCATGTCCAGGCGCAGGGGCCTGTGGAGGGATGTATACAGCAAACACTATGGCTTCTGCTATAGAGGCTTGCGGAATGGCACTTCCATATAACGCTTCTAATCCTGCAGTAAGTAAAGACAAAAAAGAAGAATGTTTAGTGCTTGGTACTCACATTAAAAACTTATTAGAACTTGATCTTAAGCCACTGGATATTGTTACAAAAAAAGCATTAGAAAATGCATTGCGTTTAATTGCTGTTTTAGGGGGATCAACAAATGCAGTACTTCATTTTTTAGCAATTGCTAAAGCAGCTGAAATTGATTTAACCATTGACGATTTCCAACGTATTAGTGATACTACACCTTTCTTAGCGGATTTAAAGCCAAGTGGAAAATACTTAATGAAAGATTTACATGCTGTAGGAGGAGTTCCTGCAGTAATGAAGTATATGTTGGAACAAGGAATGTTACATGGTGACTGCATGACAGTAACCGGTAAAACTTTAGCCGAAAATTTAGCTTCTGTCCCCGGTTTGTTAGAAAATCAAAAAGTAATCAGACCTTTGGACCAACCAATAAAGCAAACAGGTCATATTCGAATTTTAAAAGGAAATCTTGCTACGGGTGGTTCTGTGGCTAAAATAACAGGTAAAGAAGGACTTATTTTTAAAGGACCTGCACGTGTTTTTGATGGAGAATATGCTGCAAATGACGGTATTAGAGATGGTAAAGTAAAATCTGGTGACGTAGTAGTTATTCGTTACGAAGGTCCAAAAGGAGGTCCTGGAATGCCTGAGATGTTAAAGCCTACTGCTGCTATTATGGGTGCAGGCTTAGGCAAGAATGTTGCCTTAATTACTGATGGTCGTTTCTCTGGAGGAACTCACGGTTTTGTTGTCGGTCACATTGTCCCTGAGGCTCAAGAAGGAGGTGCGATTGGTCTACTGCAGAATGGTGATATAATTACCATTGATGCAGAGAAAAATATTTTAAGTGTTGGTTTAAGTGACACTGAACTTTTTAAGCGAAAAGAAGCTTGGGTAAAACCACCTTATAAATTTAAACAAGGGGTATTATTTAAATATATCAAAAGTGTAAAAACAGCCTCTGAAGGATGTGTTACTGACTCTGAATAGTTATGAAAAATCACAAAAATCAAAAGAACCAAAAGTCTCCAAATGATTCTATTACTATTTCTGGAGCAGAAGCAGTTATTCGTTGTTTATTAGCAGAAGAGGCTAATTTAGTTTATGGATATCCTGGAGGAGCAATCATGCCTATTTATGATGAATTATATAAGTATAAAGATCAATTACACCATGTGCTAACGCGACACGAACAAGGAGCAACTCATGCTGCACAAGGTTTTGCCCGTACATCAGGTAAAGTAGGTGTGGCTCTTGCTACTTCTGGTCCTGGTGCAACTAATTTGGTAACAGGAATAGCAGATGCACAAATTGATTCAACTCCTATGATTTGTATAACTGGTCAGGTAGCTTCTCATTTACTAGGATCAGACGCTTTTCAAGAAACAGATATTATTGGAATTTCTACACCAGTTACAAAATGGAATTATCAAATCACTAAGGCAAGTGAGATTCCTGAAATCATGGCTAAAGCATTCTATATAGCACGTTCTGGAAGACCAGGACCTGTTTTAATTGACATAACAAAAGATGCTCAATTTGAAATGTTTGATTTCAATTACGTCAAATGTACAGGAATTCGAAGTTATTGGCCCAATCCACCATTAAATACTAATCATTTAGAGGAGGCTCTCCAGCTCATCAATGAAGCTAAAAAGCCATTTATTGTTTGGGGACAGGGTGTGATTTTGGGTCAAGCAGAACAAGAGTTTAAAGCGTTTGTTGAAAAATCTGGTATCCCAGCAGCTTGGACTATTTTAGGACTTTCAGCCCTTCCTACCGATCACCCTTTAAATCGAGGTATGGTTGGAATGCACGGAAACTATGCTCCTAATTTATTAACTAACGAATGTGATTTATTAATTGCTATAGGAATGCGTTTTGATGATCGTGTTACAGGTGATTTAAACACATATGCTAAACAAGCTAAAGTCCTTCACTTAGAATTAGATCCTGCAGAAGTAAATAAAAATGTAAAGGCTGATGTAGCATTAATAACTAATTGTAAAATCAGTTTAAAGGCACTAACGAAAAGAATTTCTAAAAACACCTTCCCGAAATGGTTAAAACGTTTTGATGCATTAGATGTTATTGAAAATGAAAAGGTGATTAAAGGAGATTTATTTCCTATAAAACCAGGGATTACAATGGGTGAGAGTATTGCGATGATTAATAAATACACTAAAGGAGATGCTGTTATTGTAACCGACGTAGGGCAACATCAAATGGTAGCTTGTCGGTATGCAAAATTTAATCAATCAAAAAGTAATGTAACCTCAGGAGGATTAGGAACTATGGGCTTCGCGCTTCCAGCGGCCATTGGTGCTAAAATGGGGGCCCCTATTAGAGAAGTAGTTGCAGTGATCGGGGATGGAGGCTATCAAATGACCATTCAAGAATTAGGAACTATTTTTCAACAACAAGTTGCGGTAAAAATCGTGATTTTGAATAATGATTTCCTTGGGATGGTTCGTCAGTGGCAGCAATTATTTTTTGACAAACGATATGCTTCGACAGAAATGACAAATCCAGATTTTGTGACTATAGCAAAAGGATATCATATAGAAGCAGAACGTGTTGAAAAACGTGAAGATTTAGACCAAGCAGTTGGAAGGATGATTGCCTCCGAAAAGCCTTTTTTTTTAGAAATATGCGTTGAAAAAGAAAATAATGTTTTCCCAATGATACCAACTGGAGCAAGTGTATCAGATATTAGATTAGAATAACCATGGAGAAAAAAACCTATACAATATCAGTATATTCCGAAAATAACGTGGGCTTGCTTAATCGCATTTCCGCAATTTTTTTAAAGCGTCATATTAACTTGGAAAGTTTTTCAACTTCAGAATCTGAAATACCTAATGTTTTTCGGTTTGTAATTGTTATCAATATCACACCCGATAAAGTTCATAAAATTGTTCAGCAAATTGAAAAACAAATAGATGTTATTAAAGCATATTATCATACCGATGAGGAAACTATTTTTCAAGAAAATGCGCTATACAAAGTTAAATCTAGTTTTCTTTTTGAAGAACGTCAAATTCAAAACATCATTAAAGCAAGTCACGCAACAATAGTTACTGTATCACCTGAATTTTTTGTTATTGAAAAAACAGGATTTAGAGAAGAAACAGAACAGTTGAGAAAAGATTTATCACCTTTTGGTTTGTTACAGTTTGTTCGTTCTGGACGAATTTCAGTAACTAAAGCAAAAATGGGGATCTCAGAGATATTAAATACCTTTAAAAATAATAATTAATAAAAATTATGTCAAATTACTTCAATCAATTATCATTACGTAATCAACTTCATCAATTAGGACAATGCCGTTTTATGGATGCCTCAGAATTTGAAGATGGAATCAGGGTTTTAGCTGGAAAAAAAATTGTAATCGTTGGCTGTGGAGCTCAAGGCTTAAATCAAGGATTAAACATGCGTGATTCAGGTTTGGATATTTCTTATGCACTTCGTGAGGGAGCTATAAAACAAAAAAGAGTTTCGTATCAAAATGCTGTTTCTAATAATTTCCATGTAGGAACCTATGATGTATTAATTCCCGCTGCAGACGTTGTAATTAATTTAACACCTGATAAAAACCATACTCCTGTTGTGAAAGCTGTAATGCCTTTAATGAAAAAAGGAGCAACACTATCTTATTCTCATGGATTTAATATAGTTGAAGAAGGAACGAAAATTAGAGAAGATCTTACTGTAATTATGGTAGCTCCTAAATGTCCCGGTTCAGAGGTTAGAGAGGAATATAAACGTGGTTTTGGAGTACCAACACTTATAGCAGTTCATCCTGAAAATGATCCACAAGAAAATGGACTTGCACAAGCAAAAGCTTATGCTTTTGCAACCGGAGGTCATCGTGCAGGAGTTTTAGAATCATCTTTTGTAGCCGAAGTTAAATCTGATCTAATGGGTGAACAAACAATCCTCTGTGGTGTTCTTCAAACTGGATCAATTTTAAGTTTTGATAAGATGGTTGAAGAGGGGATAGAGGCAAGTTATGCTGCCAAACTTATTCAATATGGGTGGGAAACTATCACAGAAGCTTTAAAGCACGGTGGTATAACAAATATGATGGATCGTTTGTCAAATCCTGCTAAAATTAAAGCGTTTGAATTATCAGAACAACTTAAGGAAATTTTGACTCCATTATTTCAAAAGCATATGGATGATATTATGTCTGGACACTTTTCAAAAACAATGATGGAAGACTGGGCGAATGATGACAAAAATCTTTTGTCATGGAGAGCTGCAACGGGAGAAACAGCTTTTGAGAAAACAGTTATTACTGACCAAGAAATTACCGACCAAGAATTTTTTGACCACGGAATCTTAATGATTGCGTTTGTTCGTGCTGGAGTAGAATTAGCTTTTGACACTATGGTTGCTGCTGGTATCAAAGAAGAGTCTGCTTATTACGAATCTTTGCATGAAACTCCATTAATAGCCAATACAATTGCACGTAAAAAATTATTTGAAATGAACCGGATTATTTCTGATACAGCAGAATATGGTTGTTATCTTTTTGACCATGCAGCAAAACCAATGCTTACTGAATTTATGAAAGGTATTAAGAAATCAGTTATTGGAGCTGGTATATCAACAACAGACCTTGGTGTTGATAATAAACAATTAATTGACATCAATGAAATTATTCGTTATCATCCAGTGGAGATGATTGGATATGAACTCCGAGCATCCATGGTTGCGATGAAGAAAATTGTTTAATGGAAAGAGTAATGCCTTCTATAGAGGGAGTGTATAATGCTGCACAAACAATAAATAAGGTTTGTAAAAAAACTCCTTTAGAGTTGAACGAGCGTCTATCAGAATTGGTGCATGCTTCAGTGCTTTTAAAGCGCGAAGATTTACAACAAATTCGTTCTTTTAAAATTAGAGGTGCCTTTAATAAAATTGCTTCACTTACAAATGATGAATGTGAAAAGGGTATTGTATGTGCTAGTGCTGGAAACCATGCGCAAGGATTTGCTCTAGCCTGTAAACAGCTAAAAATATTTGGGGTAATATACATGCCTGCAACAACTCCTCAGCAAAAAATTGCACAGGTAGCTATGTTTGGTGGTTCTTTTGTAAGAATTGAATTAACAGGAGATACATATGATGCCTGTCAAAAAGTAGCAATTAAAATAGCGCATGAGAATAATAAAATTTTAATTCATTCTTTTGATGATTTAAAGGTAATAGAAGGACAAGCTACAATTGCTTTAGAAATGTTAGAGCAAAATAAAGGTACATTTGATTATATAATTGTACCTATTGGTGGTGGGGGATTAATTTCGGGAATTATCACTGTTTTTAAAAAATTGTCACCTTCTACTAAAATTATAGGAGTTGAGCCTGAAGGTGCTTCTTCAATGAAATTTGCTTTGGATAGAGGTGAGTGTGTTGCACTCAATGAAATGGATCCTTTTGTTGATGGAGCAGCCGTAAAAAAGGTAGGTGATCTACCATATGCTATTTGTAAGGATAGCTTAGATAAAATCATAACGGTTCCCGAAGGCAAAATTTGTCAAAGTATTTTGGATTTATATAATATAGAAGGAATTGTAGCAGAACCAGCCGGTGCATTGGCAATATCGGCTCTTGATTTTTTAGGAGAAGAGGTAAGAGGTGCATCAATTGGAGTTCTATTGTGTGGTGGAAATAATGATATTTTAAGAATGCCAGAAATTAAAGAACGAGCACTTTTATATGCAAATTTGAAACACTATTTTTTAGTTCAATTTCCTCAACGTGCTGGTTCATTAAAACAGTTTGTTTCTGAAATTTTAGGGCCAAATGATGATATTACATATTTTGAATTTTCAAAAAAGAGTTTTCGTCCCAATACAACAGCTCTAGTGGGAATTGAAGTGTTAAAGGTTACAGATTATCAGCGTTTGGTTGATAGTATGAAAAGTCATAACTTCAAATTTGATTATTTGAATAATAAACAAAGCTTATTTGAGTTTTTAATCTAAAATAAAATAAAAAATGAAAGTAATCATAAATGAAATTCCTAAAGAATTTCAAATTAAGCCTTATACGTGTGATCAATATCTAGTAAATGGTCATTTAAAAACATGGAAAGGCGCAACTTCAAATGTTTACTCAACTATTAAGACTAGAGATTCTTCAGGAGAGCTAGTTTCGACATTATTAGGGTCTATTCCTGACATGGAAACACCACCAGCCTTAGAGGCCTTAGAGGCTGCGGAAATGGCATTTCAAAGGGGTCAAGGCTTATGGCCTACAATGAAGGTAGGAGATCGTTTAAAGCATATGGAAACTTTTGTTGAAAAAATGAAAGAACACCGTGAGGAAGTTGTAAAACTTTTAATGTGGGAAATATGTAAAAATAAATCAGACTCTTACAAAGAGTTTGACAGAACAGTAGACTACATAGTTGATACTATTGAAGCTTATAAAAATCTAGATCGTAAAGGTGCTAAATTTGATAAACAAGGAGATGTGTATGCTCATATAAGAAGAGGTCCCCTGGGCGTTGTTTTGTGTTTAGGTCCCTATAACTATCCTTTAAATGAAACTTTTTGTTTGCTTATTCCTGCTATTATAATGGGAAATACTGCTATTTTCAAACCTGCAAAGCATGGGGTACTTCTTATTGCTCCCTTACTTAAGGCTTTTCAAGAAAGTTTTCCTCCAGGAGTAGTGAATATTTTATTTGGGAGAGGTCGTAAAATTGCATCTCCTATCATGGAAACTGGTAAAATTGATGTCTTAGCTCTTATTGGTCATAGTTCGTCAGCTGTTTCTTTACAAGATCTGCATCCAAACAAAAATCGACTTCGTTTGGTATTAGGTCTTGAGGCTAAAAATCCAGGAATTATTCTTCCAGATGCTGATTTAGACCATACTATAAAAGAATGTATTTCGGGAACATTGTCCTATAATGGACAACGTTGTACCGCTTTAAAAGTTCTATATGTTCACGAATCCATTGTAGATGAATTTAATCGTCGTTTTGCGGAGGCTGTTGATGCGTTAAAATTCGGAATGCCTTGGGAAGATACTTTTTTAACTCCCCTTCCTGAACCAACTAAACCAAAGTATATTCAAGAGTTAATAGATGATGCAGTTTCAAAAGGTGCGAAAATATTAAATAAACGTGGAGGTGATTTATCTGATAATTATTGTTTTCCAGCAGTTTTATATCCCGTGGATGAATCTATGAACTTATACCACGAAGAACAATTTGGTCCAGTAGTGCCAATTATTTCTTACAAAGAAATTGATGAACCTTTAGATGCTATGGCCGCTTCGGATTATGGTCAACAAGTAAGTTTATTTGGAAGAGATGTTAGGAAAATTGGACCACTAATAGACACATTAGCAAATTTGGTATGTCGAGTAAATTTGAACTCTGCCTGTCAACGTGGGCCAGATGTATATCCATTTACTGGGCGGAAAAATTCTGCTGTAAGTACATTAAGTGTTTATGATGCTTTACGCTCTTTTTCTATTCGTACTTTTTTAGCATCTAAAGATACTCCTTATAACAAAGAGATTTTAGAGAGTTTACTGAATTCAGATAGTTCAAATTTTGTTTCTACAGAATATTTACTCTAGGATTAAAAATATTATTTTATAATTAGTATTGATGATATTTTTTTGGGTTTTAAAATCAAACAATTAGTTTGTTCTAATTCCCTGGTTTCGATAAAACCAATGATTTATATTTATTTAAATGCATTATAATCGTAAAAAATACTTCTTAGGTTTTTTAATTCCATTTGTATCTATTTTCATATTTTCTTCATGTTCTGTTTTAAAAAAATATGATGAAAAATCTCGGAAATGGGCCTACCCAGAGATTGAGGCTTTTGAACGTCAAGATACTATTGTTGATTATCCTAATGATGCAATTCTATTCATTGGAAGTTCAAGTATCCGACTATGGAAAACTCTAACTCGTGAAATGCATCCATATCCTATTATTCAGCGAGGTTATGGCGGTGCTCATTTTAGGGATATGGTCTTTTTTACCGATCGTGTTTTATCCGACCATGAATTAAGTATGGTGGTTTGTTTTGTTGCTAATGACATAAGTGGTTCTAAGGACGATGGAACTCCTAAAGAGGTGTTTCGTCTTTTTAAATATTTCATTAAACAAATTAGAGCTAAATATCCTAAAATTCCAATTATGCAAATTGCTATTACCCCTACCCAGAGTAGATGGGAATATTGGACTAAAATTTCAAGTGTAAATAATTTAATTAAAACTTATTGTGAAGTCAATGATAATCTATATTTTATTGATACTGTTGACGAATTTTTAAATGAAAATCAACAACCTAGATCAGAGTTGTTTATAAGTGATCAACTTCATTTAAATAAAAAAGGATATGAAGTTTGGAGTAAGATTATTAGAAGTGAAATTAAAAAGCTTAAAATAATTCGTTAGGTTTTTTTTTAAAGCACATAAACGTAAATTTTTGCTGAGTATCAAACGGAGTACTATGTACTTCTTCTTTACCTTCAGTTGAATTAAAGTTCTCTTTGAAATTAGCTTTAAGTTTATCGAAATTGTATTGGGTGATATTTAAACCACTACATTTTAATGGACCATTTTCTGAAAATGTTCCAATCACTAATCCTTGCGAAACATAGCGATTCACTTTTTCAGTGTAATTCTTTATTTGTGAGGCTTCTGTTAGAAAATGAAACGCCGCTCTATCATGCCAAATAGAATAATTTTTCGTGGGCTTAAAGTCTAAGATGTCACAAACAATCCAGCTAACTATTTTGGAGTTTTCTCCTAAGCGCTCTTGGGCACGAAGAAGTGCTTTTTCTGAAATATCCAAAACAGTAATATCTGTAAATCCTTCTTTTATTAGAACATCTACTAAATGACTATCACCCCCACCAACATCGATTATAGGTTTAGAAGAATCAATTTTTAATGATTTAATAAATTCTATTGAAGTTTTGGGATATTTTTGTGTCCAACTAACTTCTTGGGGTGTTTTAGTATTGTAAACAGTTTCCCAATGTTTTTTTTTATTCATTTTTTAAAGATTTAGCCAATAATTGACTTTTAAGGTTAGGCTCCAACCTCTAGAAACTTTTGGTACAATTATTTCATTGCTATTAAAAACTAAAAACATATCAGAAGCTGGCTTATAGCGCCATTGAAAGCGTGAATTAAAATTCCATAACCCAAGTTGTTCATTATATTGAAATAGATTTGAAAAGAAGATTTTATTTGTAAGTGTCAAGTTTGCTTTCAGTCCTAATAACCAAAATGAATTTTCATTCCAAGGAGCGGGTAATTCAATTTGATTGTAATTTATAACTGAATTAAGTTCAAGTATTGGCTGAAAGCGATACCCAAACTCACCAAGAAAAGCAGTTCGCTTTCCTTTTTCATAATACCCACCTGTTAGTAATTCTGTTGAATAGGTAAAGCGGTTTTGAGGTTTTGAATTATACTTAATCTTATAACTGTTCCATTGATGTGTTGATCCTGCAAATAAGGAAGAAATATTTGTTCGAAGTGGATCAAAATCAGATAGGAGTTCTATATACTGTCTTCTAATTCCAATTGAAAATCTACTTCTATTTTTGAAATTAAATAAATAGTCAAATTGTTCGGCTTGATCTTTTTTATTAAAATCCGTATCAAAATAATAAGTTCTTTCTATACTTGGCCCATGAGATAAAAGTGATGTATTTTTTTTAGTATAGGTTAAATGTCCAACAGTTGCTTGAATTTTGATGTAGTTATTGCGAGGTATAAAACCTACTTCAGCACTATAATTTCCTGTTATATATTCTTGTTGTAATTTCCATTTCCACCGAGTAGATTGATATTCAATGTGAGAAGCAAATACTTCACCTTGTTTTTTTTTTATTGGACTTAATGATTTCAAGAACATTAGTTTGCTGTTCCATAGGTTGTCAGCAGAAAAGTAATTATACTCTAAACCAATATTTCGATTATACTGAGACTGATTTATTTCATTTTCATTGAGCTTAACGGCTTGTTTGTTAATAAAGATTAGACTCACATTAGAACGATCAAATACTTTTCGCTGTAAGGAAACAACCCCAAAATTTTCTGCGGCTGTGTTCAAAATTTCATCGCTACGTGTTTGGATGTCCATAAGTCCAATACGCCAATTTTCGTCAATGTTTCCACTAAGCCTTATTCCAGCTTGAATTGGAACACCCAAACCAATTCTTCTAGAAAAAAATGGACGGATAGTTTTGTATCCAAAGTTTGAAAATAAATCTCCATTTTCTAAAAAAAACTGTCTTCTTTCAGGAAAAAATAATTCAAATCTATCTAGATTTGTTACCTGTTGGTCTACTTCAGCTTGAGAAAAATCTGGATTTATAGTGGCGTCTAAATTTAATGATGAATTAAGGCTATATTTTAAATCGCCTCCAATTTTAATTTTATTATTTGATGTTACCCTATTTACGCTCTCCAGATTATTTGAAAAAAATGGAATTAAAGAAATGTTATTTCCTTGTTTTGGCGGTGGTGTATCCCATATGAGAGCTCCTGCATAGGCAAGGGTTACAGAGGGAAATTGTCTTGGTACAGGTGCCCAGCTTGATTTTTCACTGGCTTTTAAATCAAGCCGACTAAAGTTGATTCCCCACTCTGTAATTGCTTTGTCATAACGAATGGACTTAAATGGTATAGCAATTTCACATACCCACTTTTTTTTATCAAACTTCACTTCAGAATACCATTTAGTATCCCAATTTAAATCTACATTTCGTCCATTATACATTGTCCCATCCCACTGAGCACCATAAGTATTCAGTCCAAAAGCAAAGCCAGTATTTTGATTATTGAAAGGATCTATAGCTACTAAGAAGTTGTCATTTTTACCAAAAGAAAAATCTCTTTTTAGCGACTCAATAACATAATCTCCTTGGATACTAGTATTGAAAAAAATGATTGCGATATATAAGTTTTCCTCATCAAAACTGATACGAGCTTCTGATAATTGTGTTGCCTTCACTGAATCTATAGGAGTTATCATAAAAAAATCTTTAGCTACTTCAGCATCTTTCCATGTAGTTTCATCCAGAATTCCGTCTATTTTGATAGACTCCTGTGTCTTTTTAATTGACAGGCGGTAATTTTCCAAGTTTATTTGTCCTAAAAGATGTAATGGTAGGCAACAAAAAAACAAGAGCTTGATGAGATTTTTTAACATAGTTTTAAAGAAAATTCAAGTTGCTTTAAAAATGAATTATTTTAAAACACGATTGTCATTTGAGCTAAATTGTTTTAATAAAAGTATCCCATTTTTTAGCAAAAGAGCTCCATAAATAGTTATTTTTCACTTTTTTTAAATTTTTTTGATACCTCATATAATTATTATCTTCTAACATATTTTTTATATTTAATGCTATTTCCTTGGGTTCTTTAGAGGTCCATTCTCCTGTTTTATCATTTTCAATTGGAGCTCTAAGTCCTTTTATATTAGAAACTAATATTGGTTTTTGATAAAAATAAGCAAGTGGAGTTACACCACTTTGAGTCGCGGTATGATAAGTTTGTACAACGATATCTGAAGCTGAGAAAATTAATGCGATTTCCTTAGAATTTTTAAAGGTTAAGTCAAAAATAATACGATCGCTTATCCCTAAATGAGAAACGAGATCAATATACTTTTTTGGATTTTCATAACATTCCCCGGCTATATATAATACAATGTTATTGTTATTTAGAGGAGTTTCATTAAATGCTTTTATTATAAGCTCTAGACCTTTATATTTTCTAATTAGCCCAAAGAATAACACGACTTTAGTTTTCTCTGATACAGCTATTTTCTTTCTTGCTAACGATTTGTCAATTGGATCAAGAAGTGTACTAGAAATTGGATGAAATCCTGTCCAAACTGGTTTTAAACTATCTTTCTTCACCTGTTTAGCAACATTATCTGAAAGAGTAGTAAAGCCATCTATTTTTTTCCCAAAATATCTATTTGAAAATGAATCCCAAATTTTCGTTTCATGGGGTATCCAGTTGTCAACCAGTGCAATTTTTTTTATGAATGAATTTATATTTTTAGCAATCACGCCATAAACAGGAGCTAGAAAGGGAGTGTAGTATCTAAAAACAATAGTTTTTGGATTCAGTTCATTGATTTTTTTTGCAACTTTTTTCCATCCAAAAGGTAAGTATGCATGGATGTATTGTTTTATTATAATTCCATTTGGGGCTTTTGCTAGTGATAATGGACTGCTTCCTGGAAAGAAAAACTGAGGATATAGCGTTGTAAAGGTTAATAATTCAACTGTTTTACCTTGTTCTTGTAGTGCTTTTGCAAGTTCATGTTGTGTCTCAGCAATTCCGCCTCTAAAAGGGTGTGCAGGCCCTATAAGCAGATAGTCTAAAGTTTTATTAGACATTTTATATTGCTAATTTTCGATTCAGTTTTTTTGTTTTTGACCAAATTCCTATCCCAATTGTAACAAAAAAATAAACAACAAAATAGACAGTAATTAATGGGTATTCCTGTTGTAGAAATTGATGATAAGGAATTAGAAAAAATAAAACTCCAAGTGCTCCCCTGATTATTTCAAAGTTAGGTGCCCATTTGTAAAAATCCATTAAAGATGTAAAACCAAAAATAGAAAATAGTAAAACACCACCGAAGCTAAGGCGAAAAGAAGTTTCTAAGATCTCAAAATTTGTCAAGAAAAATAATAACATCATTACATGAGAGATAAAATGAAAGACAGCAATAAATTTCCATTGTGAACTATAAAAAGGTCTATATTTTAACGAATTGTCAACTGGGCGAGTAGTAATTGGGAATTTATTTTCTACATCTTCTGGCCTCCATCCAGTCGGCATGAACCATATTTTAAATTTATCTTTCAATTTCTTTGAATACCAAGCATCTTTTGTAATACCCCATAAATGTTGATAATTTATTATAATTGGATTCCAACTATTGGTTGGTTTTAGAGTACCATATACTGGAGGCACTTCATCTAACTCCTCTTGAAAAGTTCCAAATATTCGATCCCAAACGCAAAAAATAGCAGACAAATTTTTATCAATATATATTGGGTTAATTGCATGGTGAACTCTGTGTTGTGATGGGGTTACTAAAATATATTCTAGTAGACCCAATTTTCCAATATGGCGAGTATGATACCAAAATTGAGCAAATAAATGAAGGGGTGTCAATACCATAATAATATCTGAAGGGATCCCTATTAATGCTGCTGGTATCAAGAATAAAGCATTAAAGGCAACAATATTTGAAATACTTTGTCTTAGCGCACAAGCCAGATTGAATTCCTCGCTACTATGATGAATCATATGTTTGTTCCAGAAAATATTAATTTTATGAGCTAGTCGGTGGATCCAATATTGAGAAAAATCAATGCATATAAATGCAGTAATAAATAATATCAACGTACTTTCTTGTTCCCAAATACCAATATTCTTTAATATAAATGGATATGAAACCAGTACTAAGGCTAGACCTAAAGCATCTTTAATAACCATTGATATTCCAGAGCTTAAACTAGCGATGGTATCCATAAAAGTATAGGTTTGTTTTTTTGTAAAATGACCATATAATACTTCTATGACTAAAAGCGCAAAAAACATGGGTATTACCCATAACAAAACAGCAGCATATGCCTCCATGCCTCCTTTTTTTTATAAAAATAAGTAATTAAGAACTAATAACCCAGCTACCCTTCTTTAAAAGGGGATCAGCCTGTTTGAATTTTACAGTTTTAGTTTCGCCGGTAGAAATATTTTTTATGGTTACCTTTTCATTTCTACCAATTTTAGGTTGCTCTCTAATTATGGTTTCAATTATTTTTTTTCCTGTTTGACTAACTCCGGCACCAACTGATCTGTTACGTTGAGCTAATTCTTCTGTATTTAAAACTTCATCTTTAGACGTATTAAAGTTTTTATTCAGTTTTGCACGTTTTGCTTCTTGAATACTTGCAGGACTTTGGTTTGGAAGTCCTCCTTTGATTAAGAATGATAAAACTTCTTTATTTAAGCTAGCTAGCATTGATTTAAATAATTCGAAAGCCTCAAATTTATAAATCAATAGGGGATCTTTTTGTTCATGCACTGCGAGTTGAACAGACTGCTTTAATTCGTCCATTTTCCGTAAATGAACTTTCCAAGCATCATCAATTAATGCGAGAGTAATATTTCGTTCAAAGTCTTCAATAAGATGTTTCCCTTTACTTTCATATGCCTCTTTAAGGTTAGTAACAACATTTAATGACTTAACTCCATCAGTGAATGGAACAACAATACGTTCAAATTTATTACCTGGTCGCTCATAGACTTCTTTAATAACAGGAAATGCCATTTGAGCGTTTAACTCAGTTTTTTCTTGATAGTGAAGTAGAAGTGCTTCGTAAAGTTTTGTAATTAATGTATCTTCTGATGTCTCAGAAAATTGTTCTTCTAAAATAGGAGCTGTCATTGAAAAATTACTAATTATTTCAAACTCAAAGTTTTTATAATCACTTGCAGCCTTGTTGTTTAAAATAATTTCTTCGCAAGTATCAAATAACATATTTAAAACATCTAATTTTAAGCGAGATCCTTGTAATGCATGTTTTCTTCTTTTATAAATAACTTCTCTTTGAGCACTCATCACATCGTCATATTCTAAAAGACGTTTTCGAATACCAAAGTTATTTTCCTCAACTTTTTTCTGAGCACGTTCAATCGATTTTGTCATCATAGAATGTTGGATTACTTCACCTTCTTCCAGCCCCATTCTATCCATAACTTTAGCTACACGGTCAGATCCAAATAGTCTCATCAAGTTATCTTCAAGTGATACATAAAATTGTGAACTTCCTGGATCTCCTTGACGGCCAGATCTTCCGCGAAGCTGTCGATCAACTCGACGTGAATCATGGCGCTCTGTTCCTATAATTGCTAAACCACCTGCATCTTTTACAATTTGAGAAAGCTTAATATCTGTTCCCCTTCCGGCCATATTAGTGGCAATAGTTACAATTCCTGGATTTCCAGCTTCCGCAACAATATCAGCTTCTTTTTTGTGCATTTTCGCATTCAAAACATTATGTTTTACCTTTCGAATACTCAACATTTTACTTAGTAATTCTGAAATTTCAACAGAAGTTGTCCCAATTAATATTGGTCTACCTTCTAGAGATAGTTCAGTTACTTTTTCAATAACAGCATTATACTTTTCACGTTTAGTTTTATAAATCAGATCATCATCATCCTTTCGAACTATAGGTCTGTTTGTTGGAATTTCAATAACATCCAATTCATATATTTCCCAAAATTCTCCAGCTTCAGTTACTGCTGTACCAGTCATTCCAGAAAGCTTTTGATACATTCTAAAGTAGTTCTGAAGGGTAATAGTAGCATACGTTTGTGTAGCTGCTTCAATTTTTACATTTTCCTTGGCTTCAATTGCTTGATGTAGACCATCAGAATAACGCCTACCTTCCATAATACGTCCGGTTTGTTCATCAACAATTTTAACCTTGTTTTCCATAACCACATATTCCACATCTTTTTCAAAGAGAGTGTATGCTTTAAGTAACTGATTCATGCTATGAATTCGTTCACCTTTAATATCAAAATCTTTAAATAGCGTTTCTTTTAAAGAAGCTTCTTTTTTAGCTTCGAGATCTTGTTTTTCAATTTTAACTATTTCTCCTCCAATATCTGGGAGCACAAAAAAGTTTTTGTCTTCGTTTTCTTCAGAAAGGGCTTCTATTCCCTTTTCTGTTAAATCAATTTGATTGTTTTTCTCATCAATAACAAAATATAAAGCTACATCAACTTTTGGCATTTCCCTATTATTATCCTGCATGTAGTGATTTTCTGTTTTTTGAAGTAATTGCTTAATTCCTTCTTCACTTAAAAATTTTATTAAGGCTTTATTTTTAGGCAATCCCCTAAACACCCTGTATAAGAGTATGGCACCTTCTTCTGAATTACCTTCTTTTATTTTTACTTTAGCTTCTGCTAAAACACTCGTTAATAAACTTCTTTGTTTTGAAACAAGATTATCTACATTTGATTTTAAGACATCAAATTCATGTCTGTCACCCTCTGGTGTTGGTCCAGAGATAATTAAAGGAGTTCGTGCATCATCAACTAAAACTGAATCTACTTCATCTACAATTGCATAATTATGTTTACGTTGAACTAAATCTTCGGCAGTATTTGCCATATTATCTCTTAAATAATCAAATCCAAATTCATTATTTGTTCCATAGGTAATGTCAGCTTGATATGCTTTTCGACGCTCTGAGCTATTTGGAGCGTGATAATCAATACAGTCCAGACTCATTCCATGAAACTGGAAAATTGGAGCCATCCAAGCACTATCTCTTTTTGCGAGATAATCATTTACTGTAACAAGATGTACTCCTTTTCCAGTAAGTGCATTTAAATAAACAGGTAAGGTAGCTACAAGTGTTTTTCCTTCTCCCGTTTGCATTTCAGCAATTTTACCTTGATGCAAAACAATTCCTCCAATAAGTTGGACATCATAATGAATCATGTCCCAAGTAATAGGTTTTCCAGCGGCATCCCAAGAATTTGCCCAAAAGGCTTTATCACCTTTAAGTTCAATGTATTTTTTTTGTTGTGACAATTCTCTGTCATATTCAGAGGCTGTTACTTCAATACTTGTGTTTTCAACAAACCGACGTGCTGTTTCTTTAACTACAGCAAAAGCTTCAGGAAGTATTTTATTGAGTACTTCTTCTACAGCGTTTTGGGCTTCTTCTTCTTGTGAATCGATTTGCTGGTAAAGACTTTCTTTTAAGTCGATATCACTAGTTAATTTAACCTCTTCTAATAATTTCAATATGGTCAAATCAAAACTTTTTCTTTCTTCAGCAATTTCTTCTTTGAAGATCATTGTCTTTTGACGAAGTTCGTCATGAGAAAGGGTCTCAAGATTTTTTTGATGGCTATTTATTTCTGCAACCAATGGAGTAATTTGACTTAAATCTTTTTTGGTCTTGTCTCCTACAAATGTTTTTAAGATGCTATTTAAAAAACTCATATTCTTCTAGCGTGATTGTCATTAATTATATTTTCAAAAGTAACAAAAAAAAAAGCCTCTTTAAGAGACTTTTTAAATTCGTTAAAGAATGAATTAATATTCATCTTCATTCCATAGATAGTCCTCTTCGGTGGGAAAATCTGGCCAAATCTCTTCGATTGATTCATAAACATCCTCTTCATCCTCAATAGATTGAAGATTTTCAACTACCTCTAGAGGAGCTCCTGTTCGAATGCAAAAATCAATTAATTCATCTTTTGAAGCGGGCCACGGGGCATCACTAAGGTATGAAGCAAGTTCCAAAGTCCAATACATAGTTCTATTGTTTTTTGCAAAAATAGATTTTTATAAAAACTATACAAGTAAATTAAGAATTTAGTTTCCATTTAATTTCCTCTACGTCTAATTCAAGAGCAAAGGTTCTTGAAAGCGTAAAAAAATAATCTGAAAGACGATTCATATAGGCTATAATTGTAGATGAAATTGAAATTTCTTTATCAAGCTCTGTAACATATCTTTCAGCTCTTCTACAGACACATCGTGCAAGGTGAGCATAAGAAATTAAAACATGGCCTCCTGGAATTACAAAATTTTTTAAAGGAGGTAATCTAGCAGTTAGAATATCAATTTTAGTTTCAATATGCTTCACAGCAATAGGTTGAATTGGAATTAAATTTTTAGGTAAATCTTTTTTAGATTCAATCGATAATTCAGTCGCTATAGTCATTAATTGCTTTTGAATTTCCAAAAGAGTAGTTTTTGTATCTGTTGTCGTGGTTATATCTCTTATCAGACCCAACCAGGCTATTAATTCATCAATAGTTCCATAAGCTTTTATCCGAATATCATGTTTCGGAACTCTTTTTCCTGAAATTAAACTGGTAACACCACGATCGCCTGTTTTAGTGTAGATTTTACTGGTTTTCATAATAGCTTTTCATCTTTAAATGTAGGTTTAAAGTACTGGTTTGTAAAAATATATTTTATAATTCGTAATCAATTTTCTTGTTCTTTGGAATTATATTTAACGGATTTTATTAGGATCAATCCTACGACTTAGGGCAAGTAGAAAAAATAATCCTGCAACAAAGACAGACCATCGTGCAATAATATCTCCAAAACGCACATAAAAAGTAAGGTTACTTCTACTACTAAGCTTTCCAATTAAAATGGTTTTAGTATTATAAGAAGTTTGGTTTATAATTTCACCTTTTGCATTAATAATACTTGAAATTCCAGTATTTGCACTTCTAGCAATATCACGTCTAGTTTCAATAGCTCTTAATCTTGTATAACTTAATAATTGTTTATGTCCCGGAGTTTCTCCCCACCAAGCATCATTTGAAATTACTGCTAAAAAGGTAGCTCCCTCATTAACATAGCCCGTCACAAATTCCCCAAATATTGATTCCCAACAAATGATAGGTGCAGCCTTTAATTTAGAATTAGTATGTGAGAAAACATCTCGTTTTTTTTGAGTGACTCTACTGGCAACCGTCCCGCCAAAATTAATTAATACATCACCTAACAAGGGCTTTAGAATTGATTTAAATGGCATGTTTTCAACGCCTACTACTAATTTTGACTTATGATATATTTGAAATATTTTATTACTTTGTTCAGCTAAAGCACTATTATAATAATCAGCCCAAAGGCCTTTTTTTATTAGGTTAGCAGTGAGTGAAGGTGCATTTTCTTGTGCATATAAATCGTATAACTGAATCCCTGTAATATATTGTGTCAATGGAATCTTTGCCAATTCTTGTTGAAGTTCCTCATGTAATTTTGATCCATTAAACTCACGAAATTCTTCACCATATCCCTCCGCAAAATAAGTTTCTGGGGACAGAATATAGTCAAGGCTATCAGAATAGAATGGCTGTACTTGCTTTTTCCATAGATCAATAAAATTTGCATTTGTTAATGAATATTTAGTACTATAAGGGTCAATGTTAGGTTGAACTAATAAAACTTTTATGTCTTTAGATCCCTCTTCCACTTTTTCGTATAAATAAAGTGAAAACGCAATAGGTAGCGCAATAAACATTAGTGGGGCGATCATTTTTATTGCTAGTGGTTTGTATCCAAGAATGGTATTATGATTTTTAAAAATATGAAATAACCATACATTTATAACTAATACCCATAGTGAACCACCGAAAACACCTGTATATTCATACCATTGAATCCAATAAATGTTTTCTGAAAATATATTTCCAAGGTTCAGCCATGTCCATGAAAAGTCCCAGCTTAAGTGAAGTTTTTCAAAGGCAATCCACAAGACAATTAAAAATAAATAAGCACTTCGATTAGGCAGTCTTTTTTTTGCCCATGAAAAGCATGTAAATATAATAGCATAAAATAGGCTGTTACATATATTAGCAAAAAGCATTCCGATAAGTGAGGAATTAATTAACCACCAAGTAATAAGTATATTCCAGAGTAGGAATGTAAGATACCCATATCCAAAAACTAGTAATCTTTTTCTTTTAAAGTCACTTAGTTGAATTGAGTTCTCTAAAAATAATAAAGGAATTAGAGCTCCAAATATAATAAAGGTAAAACCATTTATTGGCCAAGCTGCTGAAAGTAGCAAAGCTGACAGAATTGACAATAAAAAGTGTTTAGTTGTTTTAGACATTTCCACGAATTTAAATTTTTTTGAAGCTATAGCAATTACTATCTTGTCAAAAATTATAAATATTTATTAGTGCAGCTAATTAAACGAAACATTCCTAACCTTTTTACGGCTTTAAATTTTCTTTGTGGATGTTTTGCAGCTAGCCTTGCTTTTAAGAATTTATTTGAGGCAGCTTTTCTTTTAGTGCTTCTGGGTACCTTTTTTGATTTATTTGATGGTTTTTTTGCTCGATTATTAAATGCTGAGAGTAAATTCGGACTTCAGTTTGACTCAATGGCAGACTTAATTACTAGTGGTATTGTACCAGGCATTGTTATGTATCAGTTGTTTCTAGAAATTGGAATTAGAGAAGTAAGTTATGATTTTTTGATTTTTCAAAATGAGTTTACTTTCTCATTTGCTCCCTTTGCTTTAGTTGGTTTTTTGATTTCCCTTGGTGCTGCAATACGATTATCAAAATTTAATATAGACACAGAACAACGCTATGAGTTTAAAGGTCTTCCAGCACCAGCAAATGCTCTTTTTATAGTAGCATTACCATTATTGATTGCGCATCCGTTATTTACATTTTTCAAACCTTTTCTCACTACATATCCTGCCTTAGTTTTTATTTCAATTTTGTCAGCAATATTAATGAATATGAGATTGCCTTTATTTTCTTTTAAAATTCAATCTTTTAAAATTCAATCTTTTGAACTTCGAGATTATGGGTTTCAATTGTTACTTATCTTATTGTCTGTACCCACTTTTTATTTTTTACAATGGGTCGCAGTTCCAGTAATGATTATAATATATTTATTTTTAAATGTTTTAAAAAATAGTTTTGATTAATATTATTATGCAAATTATTTTAAAAGGATAATTTCTTTTTACGAAGTTCAAAATTTTGTCCAAGATATACTTTGCGAACCATTTCATCTGAAGCCAATTCATCTGGGGTTCCCGCCTTAAGAATACTTCCCTCAAACATTAAGTATGTTTTATCGGTAATTGCTAAAGTTTCTTGCACGTTGTGATCAGTAATTAATATGCCAATATTTTTCTTTTTAAGATGTGCTACAATACGTTGAATATCTTCTACTGCAACTGGATCAACACCAGCAAACGGCTCGTCAAGTAAAACGAATTTAGGGTCGGTTGCAAGCGCACGAGCAATTTCCGTACGTCGTCGTTCTCCTCCGGAGAGCAAATCACCTCTATTTTTTCGAATATGGTTTAAGCTAAATTCATCTAATAACGATTCCATTTTTTCTTTTTGAGCATTTTTAGATAAA
This sequence comes from uncultured Flavobacteriaceae bacterium, assembly GCA_905480425.1. Classification (GTDB taxonomy): domain Bacteria; phylum Bacteroidota; class Bacteroidia; order Flavobacteriales; family Flavobacteriaceae; genus MS024-2A. The sequence continues at coordinate 48,892 of CAJQQG010000012.1, forward strand.
TCTGTCATTTGTAAAACACTTAAAATATTATCCTCAACACTCAGCTTTCTAAATACAGATGCTTCTTGGGCAAGATATCCAATGCCTTGTTGAGCACGCTGATACATGGGAGATTTTGTTATTTCTTTATCATCAAGAAAAATAGCTCCGTTGTTAGGCTTTATTAGTCCAACTATCATATAAAATGAGGTAGTTTTACCTGCTCCATTTGGGCCAAGTAAGCCTACAATTTCTCCCTGAGAAACTTCTACAGAAATCCCTTTTACAACTTTACGTCCTTTGTACGATTTTTCAATATTGGTGGCTGTAAGTTTCATTTTCTTCTATTTCTTAGTTGATTCAAGAGTTTCCCAGTATTCGTATGCTCTTCTTAGATGGGGTATGACAATTGTTCCACCCACTAAGGTAGCTATTTCGAGTGCTTCCATAATCGCCTTTTTGCTAAGTTTCTCCTGATAACATTTCTCGAGATGATATTTAACACAATCATCACACCTTAAAACGGTTGAGGCAACTAAGCCCAATAATTCTTTTGTAGCTACATCTAATGAACCTTCTTGAAAAGCTTGTTTATCAAGGCTAAAAATCCGTTTTAATGTGTTTGAACCACCTTCCAGTAATTGTTTATTCATCCGACTTCTATAGTCGTTAAATTCAGAAATAGGATTAGACATTAGTTAGGCCTTTATCTTGATTTCGAGTTACAATTTTCGCAATAACAATACTTACTTCATATAAAATAAGTATTGGAATACTAACAATTATCTGGCTTACCACGTCTGGAGGTGTAATTATTGCAGAAAGACTTAAAACAACTACTAATGAAATTTTCCTATTCTTTTTAAGAAATTCAGGTGATACAATTCCAACGCGCGTTAAAAAATAAATTATGATTGGTAACTCAAAAATGATTCCAGAAGCTAAAACAGATGCTCGAAGTAAACCAATATAACTACTCAGATCAAAATCATTAAAAATTTCACTACTCACAGAATAGTTTCCTAAAAAATTAATAGAAAGCGGTGTAACGATATAATATCCAAAAAGAACTCCTATGAAAAAGAGAAGAGAAGCTATAAATATAAAACCACGTGCATTTTTTCGTTCTTTTTCATATAGTCCAGGACTAACAAATTTCCAGAATTCATATATTATATAGGGGAATGAAATGATAAATCCTGCAAGAACTGAAGTCCATAGGTGGGCAGAAAACTGTCCTGCTACGGTTCTACTTTGAATTCTAAATGGTAGTTCTTCAAGACAAAAGCTACTACCTTGTCCTAGTGTTTGCGAAAGTGAGCAAAACCAGCGATAGGTTATAAAGCTTTTCTTTTTAGGGCCAAATAGAAGTACATCAAATATAAAATCTTTGAAAACAAAAGCTATTGATGCAATAATAACAATTGCCAAGACAGAACGAATTAAATGCCAACGTAATTCTTCTAAGTGATCCAAAAAAGACATTTCATCTCTTGGCGTAGTTGAGCTCATACTTATATTTGATACTTAGTGTGAAATTTATAAATACAAAAATATCAAAAAACAATCGATTTGAAATGAGAAAAATTGATTTTGGTTTTTTTTAAATTTAAAGAAGCAGATGTTCTTAAAGAATTTGTAGACGATAATAAAAAGAGTTAACTTAGATAGTATACTTATTAGAATTTAAATTTAAACCATAAATACATTAATGAATTCAGATGATCTAAAGAAGGCTTTGAAGAAATACTTCGGCTTTTCTTCATTCAAAGGACTACAAGAAAGTGTTATTACTAAAGTGCTTAACAAAGAAAACAGTTTTGTTATCATGCCCACAGGTGGGGGCAAGTCTTTATGTTATCAATTGCCCGCGCTGATGCAAGAAGGAACGTCAATTGTTGTTTCACCTCTCATTGCATTAATGAAAAATCAAGTAGATGCTATTCGTGGTATTTCTTCAGAAAATGGAATTGCTCATGTCCTCAATTCATCTTTAACCAAAACAGCAGTTGAACAGGTAAAGTCAGATATTATAAATGGTGTTACTAAATTATTATATGTTGCTCCCGAATCATTGGCCAAAAAAGAAAATATTGCTTTTTTCAAATCTGTAAAAATTTCTTTTTTGGCTGTAGATGAAGCTCACTGTATCTCAGAATGGGGTCATGATTTTAGACCCGAATACCGGAATTTAAGAGTTATATTGGAACAATTTGAGCAAGAAATCCCTGTAATTGCTTTAACAGCTACAGCTACACCTAAGGTTCAAGAGGATATTATGAAAAACCTGAAAATTTCAGGTGCTACTGTTTTCAAAGCTTCTTTTAACCGTCCAAACCTTTATTATGAAGTACGTACCAAAACAAATCTAGTAGATTCTGATATCATTAAGTTCATCAAACAAAATGAAAATAAATCTGGTATTGTATATTGTTTGTCAAGAAAACGTGTTACTGAACTTTCACAAACCCTTCAGGTAAATGGCATTAAAGCACTTCCTTATCATGCCGGCCTAGATCCTAAAACAAGAATTAATAATCAAGATAATTTTTTAAATGATGATTGCGATATAATTGTGGCGACCATTGCTTTTGGTATGGGAATTGATAAGCCTGATGTTCGTTTTGTGATCCATCATGATATTCCGAAGAGTATTGAAAGTTATTACCAGGAAACTGGACGCGCAGGGCGTGATGGAGGAGAGGGGCATTGCCTAGCCTTCTACGCTTATAAAGACATTGAGAAATTAGAAAAGTTCATGTCTGGAAAGCCATTAGCTGAACAGGAAATTGGGATGGCACTTTTGAGTGATATGGTTGCCTATGCTGAGACTTCTATTTCTCGTCGTCGATTTATCCTGCATTACTTTGGAGAAGCTTTTGATAATGTAACAGGTGATGGAGGAGATATGGACGACAACATGCGTTATCCTAAAAAGAAAGTTGAGGCACAAAAAGAACTTGAGCTTTTATTATCAGTTATAAAGGCCACAAAAGAAAAATACAAGTCTAAAGAAGTGGTAAAATCTCTTTTAGGTGAAAAAAATGCACTTATTCAGTCCCATAAAACACATGAAGCTTCTTTTTTTGGGAGCGGAGATTCAAAAGATTCTTATTTTTGGATGGCTTTAATTCGGCAAGCATTAGTTTCAGGTTTTTTGACAAAAGAAATAGAAACCTATGGTTTGTTAAAAATCACTTCACGGGGAAGAGAATATCTTTCTAATCCAATCTCATTTTTAATGAGTGAAGATCACAAATTCGATAATATTTCTGCTGCAAACATTATTCAGAATAAATCACAAGGAATACTCGATAAAATATTAATGAATATGCTTGTAGGACTAAGGAAACAGGTGGCAAGTGAAAGCAAAGTCCCACCATATGCTGTTTTTCAAGAATATTCTTTAGAGGATATGTGTTTAAAATATCCTATCACCCAAGAAGAATTAATTAATATTAATGGTGTAGGAGAAGGAAAAGCAAAGCGTTATGGTGATAAATTTTTATCACTCATTATATCATATGTTGAAGAAAATCAAATTCTTCGACCAGATGATCTAGTAGTTAAGAGTACTGGAACTAATTCTGCACTTAAATTATTTTTGATTCAAAGTATCGATAGGAAATTACCATTACAAGATATAGCTTCAGCTAAACGAATGGACATGGGAAAACTTTTAACAGAGATGGAAACCATAGTTTTTGCTGGAACTCGTCTTTATATAGATTATTGTTTTGAAGAACTTTTTGACGAAGATCAGCAAGAAGAACTATATGACTACTTTATAGAGGCCGAATCAGATTCTATTAAAGATGCCTATGATGAATTTGACGGAGATTATGAAGAAGAGGACCTTCGATTGTATCGACTTAAATTTATGAGCGAGATTGCCAATTAAGCTTTTTTAGATTAACCCATTCGGATTAAAGAGGATTCTTATCTTTGCCACCAAATAAAATTATTATGGAAGGTATTTACGCAAAATTTGAAACATCAAAAGGTATAGTTTTACTAGAACTAACCTTCGACAAAACTCCTGGTACGGTTGGAAACTTCGTTAGCTTAGCAGAAGGGACATTAAAAAATGATCATAAAGGTGCTGGTGAACCATATTATAATGGGATGAAATTTCATCGTGTTATTGCTGATTTTATGATTCAAGGTGGATGTCCGCAGGGTTCTGGTTTGGGTGGTCCTGGATATCAATTTGATGATGAATTTCATCCAGATTTAAAACACAACAAGCCAGGAACGATTTCTATGGCAAATTCTGGACCAGCGACAAATGGAAGTCAATTTTTTATTACCCACGGTAAAACAGACTGGTTAGACGGAAAACATACGGTTTTTGGTTATGTAACTGAAGGTCAAGATGTTATTAATAATATTACTCAAGGAGACATCATTGATTCGGTAACTATTGAACGCCATGGAGTAGCCGCAAAAGAATGGGACGCACTAAAAGCATTTGAGGAATTTAATTCTAGTGGTGAAACACGAAAGCAATCGGCTGTTGATGCTGCAGATAAAGCAATGTCTACTTTAGTAAAGGGGATGAAAAAAACTACAAGTGGATTATATTATACCATTACGAAAGAAGGTGAAGGAGAACATCCACCAAAAGGAGCTAATGTTTCTGTTCATTACAAGGGAACATTAGTCGACGGAACTGTTTTTGATTCTTCTTATCAACGAGACCAACCGATAGAATTTTCAGTAGGCGTGGGACAAGTTATTCCGGGATGGGATGAAGGAATTTTATTACTTAATAAAGGTGCTGCTGCTCGTTTTGTAATTCCAAGTCATTTAGGATATGGTGCTAAAGGTGCTGGTGGTGTTATTCCCGCAGACGCTACGTTAATATTTGAAGTAGAACTCATAAAATTCTAAAAACGATCTTCAGGGCTATTGCCTTGATGCCATTTTATATTACAGCCTATACTTGGATATTGAATTTCAAGCATGGGCTTTTTTGATAGCATGATTTTAACTGCTTTATGTAAATTTTCACCTGTTATTGGTATTGTGTTTCCAGGCCTTGAAGCGTCATATCGCCCCCTATAAACTAGCTTCAAGCCTACATCAAATAAATAAAAATCCGGAGTACACGCAGCCTTATAGGCATGAGCGATCTCCTGAGTTTTATCATATAGATATGGGAATAAAAACTTTTTATTAAATGATAATTTCGCCATTTCTTGAGGGCCATCTTGAGGATGAGAATGTATACTATTACTTGATATAGCAATCGTATTAATACCTTTTGATTCTAATAATTCTGCACTTGAAACTATTGAATCTATTAAGTGAACAACATACGGACAATGATTACATATAAAAATAATTAAAGTACCTTTTGAACCTTTTAATGACTCTAATTTAGACTGTTTTCCAGTCACCACATTTAGAAGAGAAAAATCGGGAGCAATTCTTCCTAATGGAAGCATATAAGATTCAGTAAGCGCCATTTTTTATATATCTGAATTTAAAAGTAGTATTTTTATACCATTCAAAATAGATTCATGATTGATTATAATACTTTTGAAAAAATAGATTTACGAGTAGGGACTATTATCTCTGCTATTAATTTCCCTGAGGCTAAAAAGCCTGCTTTTCAGTTAAAAATAGATTTTGGGCCCTTGGGGGTTTTAAATTCATCAGCGCAAGTAACAAATCGCTATTCCCTAGAAGAGCTTCTAGATCGTCAAGTAATAGCTGTAGTTAATATTGGAACAAGAAAAATCGCAAATTTTAAAAGTCAGTGCTTGGTTCTTGGAGCTACAGAGGAAAAAGATGTTATCCTATTGGCCCCTGAATCTAAATTGGCCAATGGACAACAAATTTTGTAGGCTACATTTTGTCAGATAGATAAAGTGCATTTGTTATTATGCGATTTGTGCCGTACCAAAATGCTCTAAAGTTAGTGTTATCGGTTAATATGATTACTCTTCCTTTGCCTATTCTGTTAACTTTAAAAGGGACTGTGTCTTTTAATAGTGCTAAATTTTCTTCAGATATATAACCACTAAGTAACGGAGTCTTCGTGTATTGGATTGGGTTATTATAACTATTTTCATCTGCTTTAATGAAAATATTGGTATTTCTAAAAATGGGTAATGTTGTATTTTGGTAACCAAAATTTATAGGATGACTTCTATCAATTTTTGTGTTGAAAATTGCTCCACCTGTAACTTGGGCACCTCTAAAAGCATTTTTATTGTCAAAGCTAATATTTTTTGCTATTATATTTTCTTCTAAAAAATCTAATGTTATAAACTCATTTTTATTTAACCATTTTGTGGTGTATCGATAACCAATAAGGGTACCTCCTTCATTTACAAATTCTTTGATTTTATCAATATGTGGATCTAATCCTGAACCTGAAAAATTCGGAATAATAAAGTGACTGTATCGACTTAAGTCAACTTTCCTTAAATTACGAACATCAATTTTAGTGATTGTAATCTCATGTCTTGTGTCAAGTAAATGCCATATTTCACCTGCATCATAACTGCGAACTCCATCGCCTACTAAAAGAGCTATTTCTGGTTTTTTAACTTTTGAAAAATCACCAGACCCAAGATCAATACCCTCAGTATGGCCAGTATTTGCTCCTACAATAGTCACATGAGTTTCTGCCGCAGCTTTTTGCAGAATCTTATAAAGTTCATTTTCATCAATAACTTGATTTTTAACAGGAACCATATAGGTCCCATAATCATAGTTATTACCCTCTAAAGTAAAAGGAGTAAGACCTACTTTTATTCTAATATTTTGTTGTTGTAATTTATTTATCAATTTAGGCACATAGTAATTATGTGCTTCAAATACATATGCATAAGAACCTTTATTTGTTACTTTTCCTATGGGAGCTTTTAAATCATTTACAATATTTCCAATATTTTCAATGCTGTTTTGATATTCATAATCTAGATTAAAAGCATAGGGGAGTGTCCAAGCAGAAACATCATAAAACAAACTGTCTTGAAATTTTGTTTGAGTACTGAACATTGCATGTATCAATTTATTTTTCTTTTGTTCTAAAGGAATAATATAGCTTGTTTCTGGGATGAATTTTTTTCCTTTTTTCACTATATTATTTTTTAGATGATGAATTACGATGTCATGACGTTTAAAAATACGTGCTAGTTCATATGTGGTTACTGGATCCTTAGGATTTCCGAAAACAATAGCTTTTCGCTTATTTTTTTTAGCTTCAATTAAGGACGTTTTATAGAAGTCTTGAAAATAATTTAATAGCTCTACGCGCATCGAACTAGCTGCTTTTAAGGTGGAAAAAGCTGCAGTTAATTGATTACGAATAGTAAAAGGAAAAGTTAGTGTTCCGTTGTCGCTTTCTTGAATGTGGCCTCTTGAACTTGCTTGTTCAAATAAAATTCCAATACCTCCATTAACATCTGGATAGGTAGATCCTTTTCCGTAATAAAAATCATCAAAATTCTCTTGAGAATAATATAATGAACCTATTTTATCAAAAGCATCAATATGGAATGCACTAATTTTTTCAGTCAATTTCTGATTCATTAATGGAGTCAATGGATTAACACGAGAAGGATGTCCTGGTTGAAAAAAGAAACTAGAGTTAGTTCCCATTTCATGATGATCTGTTAAGATATTCGGAAGCCACTTGGTAAATGTTTTTAGACGAGCTTGCGATTCTGGTAATTGTCCAGGAAGCCAATCTCGATTTAGGTCAAACCAATAGTGATTAGTTCGACCTCCAGGCCAAACTTCGTTATATTCTCTATCATTTGAGTCTGCTGTTAAGTTTTGATTTCTATTAGTATTTGCCCAATAGGCAAATCTTTGAAGTCCATCAGGGTTAAAACTTGGGTCAAAGAGTATTACCAAATCTTTTAACATTTGAAGTGTTTCTGGAGCTTGGCTTGCTGCCAGATGATAGGCTGCTAAAAGCCCAGCATTTGCGCCACTTGGTTCATTTCCGTGAATTGAAAATCCTTGATAAACTACTAATGGTTGAGATGCAATGGAAACTTTACTTCCTATAGGGTCCGATAGTTTAAGATGTTCTTTTTGTATAGATCCTATATTTTTATGATTTTCAGGACTGGTAATCGTGAGTAATAAAATTGGTCTTCCCTCATAAGTTTTGCCTCTGTTCTCAATAGTAATACGATCTGAAGCTTTAGCGAGTTCGTACATATAGTTTATTAACTTATCATGTGAGACATGCCATGTTCCTACTTCATATCCTAATAATTCAACAGGGGTAGGAATTTTATTATCGTAAGGATGTGTTTGATCTAAATAGTAATCGAGTGTAACCTGGCTAAATATAATTCCGCCTGATAGAAGAAATAAAAGGGATAGAAGATTTTTCATAATTAAGTTTCTTAATTATTAAAGGTTGAAATAATTATTTAGAGGAAAAAATAAAAGAGAAGTATTTTAAAGTAAATTTTTTTTTTATAGAAAAAAGTATTGATTTAAAGTTATATGAATTAAATCTTTTCAGAATAGAAGTTTTTATAATGTCATTTTCTGATCAATCTAGGACCTAATTTTTAGGAAAAAATCTAATTGATTGATTTAATAACTGAGTAAAGTTTTTAGAAAATATCTTATTCCTATATATCTGAATGTTGTTTTTTAGATAATTCTTTGTAATAACCTTTAGCATTAATTAAATCAATGTGCCTACCTTTTTGAACGATTTGTCCATTTTCAAGAATAATTATAAGATCTGCGTGTCTTACAGACGAAATTCGATGGCTAACTATAATTGTAGTTTTATTTTTAGTCGCTGTTTTCAGGTGTTTTAAAATCTCTTCTTCAGTATCAGTATCAACTGCAGAAAGACAATCATCTAAAAGTAAAATATTTGGTTTTTTTATTAATCCCCTGGCAATAGAAACACGCTGAATTTGACCTCCAGAAAGTGTAACACCTCGCTCACCTAAAAGAGTTTTGTATCCTTCTTTAAAACCAATAATGTTATCATGAACTTTTGCATGTTTTGTTGCCTTTTGAATTTCTTCTTTGTTAGCATTTATTGATCCAAAACGAATATTATCTTCAATGCTTTCAGAAAATAAAAATGAATTTTGTGGTACATAGGCCAATGAACTCCTGATTTCTTCAATTCGATAGTCTTTTAAGTTAAATCGATCAATTTCAATGGATCCTTCTGAGGGATCATAAAGTCGTGATATTAAATCTAAAAAAGTAGTTTTACCTGAGCCAATATTCCCAATAACCCCCAGGGTAGTTCCTGAAGGAATTTCAAGAGAAATATTTCTTAAGGCAGTAATATTTGTTTCGGGATAGACTAATGAAACATTTTTAAATTTAATATTCCCATTTATGGGTTTATTTATTCCTGGACCATCATCAATTTCAGGTTTTTCTTTTAAGAAAACATTAATTCTTTTTTGAGATGCTTCTGCTTGTTGAACTATTGAAGTAATCCATCCCACGACTGCAACAGGCCAAGTAAGCATATTAACATAAATAATAAATTCTGCAAGTACCCCAATTTCGATTTTTCCATTTATGTATTGATTTCCCCCTACATAAATAACAATAAGGTTTGAACACCCAATAAGTAAAATCATAAGTGGGAAAAACCAAGCCTGAACTTTCACAAGACTCATGTTTTTTTCAAAACTATCGTAAGCTAAGTCAGAAAAATTCTCATTCATTTTATGCTGCAGGTTGTAAGACTTAATTACAGAAATCCCACTAAATGTTTCTTGAGCGAAAGAAGACATTTTAGAAAGTATTTCTTGAACTAATGTGCTCTTCGTATTAATAATTCGACTCAGCTTATAGATCGTTACAGATAAAATTGGAAGTGGTAACATAGTATATAAAGTCAGTTCAGGCGCAATGCTTATCATATAAGAAATTACTATAATAAATAGTGAAATTGTATTAACACTATACATAAAAGCAGGACCAACATACATTCTTACTTTACCAACATCTTCGCTTATTCGATTCATCAGGTCACCCGTTCGGTTGTTTTTATAAAACCGTTGAGTTAGTCTTTGATAATGCCAAAAAATTTCATTTTTTAGATCAAACTCTATAAATCGAGAAACATTTATAATAGTTTGTCGCATTAAGAACGTAAGGAATCCAGAAATTAAAGTAGCTCCAATAATAATGAGAATATTAATTAGTAAAACCTTTTTTATAACTTCTGATTCTCCACCAGGAGATTGCAAATATTTTTCAACTGCCGTCAAAGAGTTTCCGATAAGTCGAGGAGCAAATAATGAAAAAATTCTTGCTATAATGGTAATTAAAAAACCTAAAAGAAGTTTTGTTCGGTATTTTAAAAAGTATTTATTTAGATATTGAAGTTCTTTCATAACTGTTACTTCAAATATAAGTAAATGGAAAGGGTTAAATTCAAATATAATCCTGAAACTTTTATTGAATAATTACATTTTTTTCCACTTTATTGGATTAATTTCGTGTCTAATAAAGTTCTAAAACATGCTTACAAGACGCCACATTCGCATTAAAGTAATGCAGTCTGTTTATTCCTTTACAGTTGGGAAACAATTTAAAATTGATGATGAGGTTAAGTTTTTTAAAGAAAGCGTAGAACACACCTTTAATCTTTACCTTCTTCTTCTTGGTCTTATCAAATCCCTTCATGCACATGCTGAGCAACAGTTGGAAACCATTCAAAAGCATAACATTCAAAACGAAACTCACTTTTTTATTCTTCAAAAGTTTGCTCAAAATAAAGTTCTTCTTTTTATTAAGAATCATAAAAGTTTGTCTAAGCATTTAAATAATAAAAAACTCATAAATTGGGACTTAGAGTTCAAATACTTAAAAGAATTATTTGAACTCGTTACTTCTTCAGCTATTTTTAAAGCCTACATGGCTCTTGAAAACATAAAAATAGCAGATGATTTAAAACTTGTCTTAAAAATATTTAAAGACCATATCGCTACTTCAAGTTATCTATATGATCATATTGAAGATCAGCGATTGACATGGATTGATGACTTGCCAATGGTGAACACCTTTATGCTTAAAATGTTAAAAAAAATAAAAGTAAATAAACCTCAAACTTTATTATTTCCCAAGCCAAATGAAAACCAAGAGGATACAGATTTTGGAATACAACTTTTAGAAAAAGTAATTGTAAATGATGAAAAATTACAAAAAGAGCTTTTGGGAAAAACACCAAATTGGGATGCAGATAGAATTGCACAACTTGATAATGTTATTTTAAAAATTGCAATTGCTGAATTATTATACTTCCCATTAATTCCATCTAAAGTAACCCTTAACGAATATTTAGAGATTGCTAAAGATTATTCCACTCCTAATAGCAATAATTTTGTAAATGGTGTATTGGACAAGTTAGTAAAAGAATTTAGTCAAGAAAATCGTTTGAACAAAACAGGGAGGGGCTTGTTATGATAACTTTTTTTATTACTTTTGAATTCACTTAATTTATATATTGATGAAAAAAATATTAATCATTTGTTTAGCAATTATCGCCACTACTTTTACAGCATGCCAAGACAGTGCAGCGAAAAAGATAACCAACGCAACAACAACTAATGCTTCTAGTTCGAACCCTTCATTGAATGTTTCAGGGCCAATTATCACTTTTGATAAAACTGAACATGATTTTGGAACTATTAATGAAGGAGAAACAGTAACAACAGAATTCAATTTCACAAATACTGGCCAAGAGGATTTAATTATTGTTGATGCCCGTGGAAGCTGTGGCTGTACAGTTCCACAATATCCTAAAAATACTCCTATTGCTCCTGGAGCTTCAGGAAAAATAATGGTTAGCTTTGATTCAAGTAATAAGCCTGGAATGCAACAAAAATCAGTAACACTTTCAGCAAATACAGCTTCTGGAAGAGAGATGTTAAGAATAAAATCTAACGTTACTCCAGATCCAGTAAAGCAACAACAACGTGATGCACAAGCTAAAGCACGTCAATAAATTTTAATTTAATTACTATGTCAGAAGGCTTATCAAGTCAACTTCCTTTTTTACTGTTAATGCTAGTGGTATTTTTCTTTTTTATAATACTTCCAGGTCAGCGTAAACAAAAAAAGGAAAAGAATTTTATGAGTGCTATGAAAAAAGGTGATCGTATAATCACAAAAAGTGGTTTACATGCTAAAATCATGGAACTCAATGATAAGGATAATACTTGTGTCATAGAAACATTGGCAGGAAAGCTTAAGATTGAACGTTCAGCTATTTCATTGGAAATGAGTTCAAAGTTAAATGCTCCCCAGATAAAAAAATAACAACTTTTAATCACGGCTCTAGGCGGGATTTTTTTTAATAAAGGATGTATAAATTCTTAATAAAACCAATACTCTTTCTCTTTGACCCAGAATGGGTTCATCATATCGTTTTTTCTACGCTTAAACTTATACACCGGATTCCTGGAATGGGAAGTTTGATTAGGGGTCTTTATCAAGTAAAAGATGAACGTTTAGAGCGAAAACTATTTGGCTTGACATTTCCCAATCCTATTGGATTGGCAGCAGGCTTTGATAAAGATGCTAAACTTTATCAAGAACTTTCTAATTTTGGATTTGGATTTATTGAAATAGGTACATTAACTCCTAAGCCCCAGCCAGGAAACCACAAGAAGCGTTTGTTTCGTCTGCCTGAAGATGACGCCTTAATCAACCGTATGGGATTTAATAATGAAGGTGTTGAGGAGGCCATTGAACGTTTAAAAATGAATAAGGGTGTTCTCATCGGCGGAAATATTGGTAAAAATAAAATCACACCCAACGACGAGGCAGTTTCTGATTATGTTCAATGTTTTGAAGCTTTGTTTCCCCATGTTGACTATTTTGTTGTAAATGTTAGTTCACCTAATACACCTAATTTAAGAGCCTTACAGGATAAAGAGCCGCTTCAACGCTTATTGCAAGCTTTGAAAGATTTGAATATGAAAAAAACTAGCCCAAAGCCTATTTTACTTAAAATTGCTCCTGATTTGACTGACAACCAATTGCTTAATATTATTGATATCATCACTTCGATTGATATTGACGGAGTTATTGCAACCAACACAACACTTTCTAGAGAGGGATTAAAATCTCCAAATAAAACTGAAGCAGGAGGTCTCAGCGGAAAACCACTTACCGATAGAAGTACTGATGTTATCCGATTTATTCACAAAAAAAGTAATAATGCTTTTCCTATTATTGGAGTTGGCGGAATTCATTCTCCTCAGGATGCCTTAGATAAATTAAATGCAGGTGCTTCTTTAATTCAATTATATTCAGGTTTTGTATATGAAGGTCCATCTGTTGTTAAGAAAATTAACACAGCAATTCTTAATAACACCCAAATATCTTCGTAGTCAAGTATTTCAAGCTAGATATAGTTTTAGTTTTTTTTAAAAATTACATTTTTTTAATAGTAAAAAGCAAGACGAATTACCCTGGTTAATATCAACCAGCCGTTTTATTCAAAATAACTAAATGTTTCTCCATTTTTAATAGTTTGAACGGTTTCATAAATTAACTTAATTACATTTTCAACATCTTCACGATGAACCATTTCTACGGTTGTGTGCATGTAGCGTAGAGGTAATGAAATTAGAGCCGAAGCAACACCTCCGTTACTATAAGCAAAGGCATCGGTGTCAGTACCTGTGAATCTAGAAGACGCGTGGCGTTGAAATGGTATTTTATTAGCCTCAGCAGTTTCTATAATACGTTCTCTTAGATTATTTTGAACTGCAGGTGCATATGAAATAACGGGGCCTTTACTTATTTCGGTTTGACCTTCTACCTTCTGATTAATCATTGGGGTTGAGGTGTCATGGCAAACATCTGTTACTATTGCAACGTTAGGTTTGATTGTTTGAGTAATCATCTCTGCACCTCTAAGTCCTACTTCTTCTTGTACAGAATTAGTAATGTAAAGTCCAAAAGGTAATTTTATATTATTTTCAGATAATAAACGGGCAACTTGTGCAATCATAAAACCACCTGCACGATTGTCGATGGCGCGACAAACAAATTTATCTTTGTTAAGAGTTTTAAAAGTATCAGGATAGGTAATGACACAGCCAACATGAACTCCCATTTTTTCAACTTCTTTTTTATTTTTTGCGCCAATATCAATAAAGATGTTATCCAACTTAGGTACTTCTTCTTTTCCACTTTTTCGGGTATGAATTGCTGGCCATCCAAAAACACCTTCAATAATTCCTTTTTTTGTTTGGATATTTACCCATTTAGAGGGAGCTATTTGATGATCACTTCCTCCGTTACGAATAACATATATTAAACCGTTGTCTGTAATATAGTTTACGTACCAAGAAATTTCATCAGAATGTCCCTCTATAACTACTTTGTATTTTGCCCCTGGATTGATAACACCAACGGCAGTGCCATAAACATCGGTTATAAATTCATCTACATAGGGCTTTAGGTAGTCCATCCAGATTTTTTGCCCTCCACTTTCATAACCTGTTGGGGCCGCATTATTTAAATAATTTTCTAAAAATTTAAGGGCTTTTTTATCTAGAATGCTCATAATTATAAAGTTGAAATTTAAGAAAACCAAAAGTAAGAATATTCCAAATAAAAAGACCTCCCTTTAAAATATTTGTATTTTTGAGCTTTATAAAAATAAGCTGCTTTATTTTATAATTTTAATAAACAACAGTTTTTTATAGAAATAATTAACTAAGATATAATAAGCATTTTCTCAATGAATTATTTTTTTCTCTACTTATTTTTTTTCATTGCTTTTTTTTCGAATGCGCAAATTATAGTTCCTTCTGACTTTGAAGGAGAATTATTGTATAAGTTTGAAACGGATTCTATACCAGACTCTGGAATTCGATTAAAAGAAGTAATCCTTTTTCAACCCCTTCGTTTTAAAAGCATGAATCAGCTTAGGGACTATGTGATTCTTAGAAACCGTACCTTAAGAGTTTATCCCTATGCTAAGTTAGCTTCAGATCGTCTGGACACTTTAAGTAAACGCTTGACTAATATTAAGGGAAAGAAACGAAAACGCACTTACCTTAAACGAGTAGAAAAATTCATTTACGATGAATTTGAAGTTGAGTTAAGAAAATTATCACGTTCCCAGGGACGTATTCTCATTAAGTTAGTCCACAGGCAAACAGGTGCTACCACTCATGACTTAGTTAAAGAGTTAAGAAACGGTTGGCGTGCGATCATTTATCAAACGACCGCTTCTCTTTTTAAGCTTTCCTTAAAGGATACCTATGCTCCAGAAACTAACTACGAAGATTTTTTGATAGAAGATATTTTACAGCGCGCTTATGGAGATGGTTTGATTGAGCTAGATCCAACAGCACTCACCTATAATTTAGATTCTTTATATACCCTTTGGAAAGCTCCTAAGACCCCACTCTCAAAAGAAACTAAAATAAATACAAATAAAATTTAAAAACTCCTTGTGGGTAATTAAAAGGGTTCTATATTTGCACTCGCTAAAATGCTGAAGAGTATAAGAACTTTAGAAGAAGCGAATGTTCATTGAAAGAAAAATAATATAAGAATGACAGCGCGTATCGAAAGATACAAGTGAATAGAACCATTTTGACCGAGTTAATTTTTTTAGAAGTTGTAGCATTAATTTTATTAAGAAACAACAACGAAGAGTTTGAT
>CAJQQG010000013.1 GCA_905480425.1 uncultured Flavobacteriaceae bacterium
TTACTAATAGATGTCTATAACAATGATACTGAAAACACTCAGTTTTATTTTAATTATATAGATACAAATGGAACTCCAGATACTGGCGATGATGGATTACCTGTAAGTCTTGATGGGAATACCACAAAGTTAGACGAGGACACCTTCCAAATACTTATCGATACTCCTTTCGAATATGGTAAGTTAGTTATTACCACAGATACAGGATGTGGTATTGAGACAGAGATTGATTTGGCATTAGGGACACCTTACTTTACCTATACTTCTTCTTCTTTTGAACAAGTGGGTGAAATTCCAGCTAGAGAAATCATTACCTTTTTAGATGAATCTGAAGGAGAATATTCAAGATTAGAATGGAACTTTGGAGACAATAGTCCTGTTGAGGTTGTTAACATATCTGCAACTGCTTCTGGGGTAGCAGAGATCAAACATCAATATGGTAACTCTGGACTATATTATCCTTCATTAACTATCTATAACGAATTAGGATGCTTTGAGAGCGTTATTGAACCTATTGTAATTGGAAAGGGATACAGTATTTATACGCCTAATGTGTTTACTCCAAATAATGATTGTTTAAATGATTTCTTTAGACCACTTTTTTCCGGTTTTAAAACTATGCAATTCAGTGTATATGATTACAGAGGTAATTTAGTTTACACAGAAGCAGCTCAAGATGGATCAGTTGATAGAACTAAATGTCCAAATGTTATTGATGCTACAGGGAATGGAAAATCAATCTTAGGATGGAATGGTAAATTGACAAATGGATTAGAACCCTCTGCATTTAGTCCATATTATGTATATTCAATTTCAGGAGAACCTCTATATGGAACATCTGCTACTCAAGTAATAGAAAGAAGTGGTATTTTTACAATTATTAAATGATGAGTAGGAAATATTTAATTTTGTTATTTATTATCGTTTGGAATCAATCGTATTCTCAAGCTATGATATACTCTACTCATGCAAAGCTTATGCAAATTAACAATCCAAGTTACTATGGATTAAATAATTGGAATAAGTCAGGTTTATTATATTCTACTACTCAAGTAAATTTAAATGAATCTCAAAACAATAAGTTTTTTTACGGATCTTATTCATTTGATAATTTAAATTTTAGTTTAGGATTAGGAGTAAATACTTTATCAGCTCCACAAATTGGTTTTAAAAAAAATAATTTTAAATTAAGTTATGTATATAAAGTTGAGTTTGGATCTGATATTTGGTTTTTACCAGCAATAACCCTTGGAGCGTCATCTAGTAATCTTAATCCAAGTAATTTAATTTTTGAAGATCAAATTAATTCTATTTCGGGTTATATAAATCAAGAATCAATAGACCCTTTGGCGGATTATTTTTTTGCAAATAGTCATGCTGATTTAGGAGCGTCATTCATTCTTCATAATAGAGATTTTTTAATTGGCTTAACATTTAACAATTTAAATAGGCCTAACACTTCATTTGATAGAGGAGTCGAATTCTTAAAGCCAATTACAATAGGCCTTCAAACGGCATATGAATTTAATTTAAATCCATATGACAGAAGATTTTTACCTAGATATTCATACCTCTATGCATATGGTTCTGTTTTGAAAGATACAGAATCAATGAATATATATCTTTCTCAGGAATTTCAACTTGGAGAATTCAGTGTAGGGGTAAGTCAACAATTTGGTATTATAGATGCATTATCGTTTTTGAATGTTGGTTTAAATGTTGGTCTTTCATATGAAAATTTTGATTTCGGGGCATCATATTCTTTTGCTTTCCAGGATTCTTCATTAAATTATAGATTTGCACCTACTATTTTTGACCTCCATTTAAGTTTTGACTTTAGTCCTTTTTTAAGAAATAGAAGAGGAGAATATAAAAGATTACAAGTAGACAATTACTACTAATACTTTATTTCATAGACACTGTCTTTAGAATAGTACGTCCAAAGGCCCACTCTTTTATAATTATTGAATTCACCTTCGCAGTATAATTTTCCATCTGCTGAATAAATTTTTTCAACCCCTTTTTCGCAGGAGCTAAAGATTCTTAACCTTGCGAGTTTTCTTTCGGAAACATATTCTCGGGTTTCTATTAAAAGACCATTTTTAACAATACCAATTATTAAATTATTGTTTAGATTGTTTTTTTGATATTCACCAGAATATAATTTTCCATCTAATAAAATCTGACATTGATTAAAAACAAGTTTTTTGATACTCACAGAATTTGAGCAACCGATAAAAACAGAGGTAAATAATATGCTAAAAACTATAAATCGCAACCCCGCCACTTTCAAAAAACTCATAAGATTTACCTATTTTAAAACCTTTATAAAAAGAAGAGCAATTTTTTATTTTGCCATTTACATAAAATTCTTCATAGCTTCCATGCCTTAAGTTAGATAAATAAAAAGTAATTGTTTGCTCAATTCCATTATTGTATAAACTCTTAAATTCCCCTTCTAATTTTCCATCTTCAAAATTTGAAATAGTTTGGATTAACCCATTTTCATAATATTGGATAAAATCACCATCTTTAAAACCGTCTATAGTTGAAAATTCAGATTTTAAACTACCGCTTTTATATACATCAATTATTTTTCCCGAATATGTTTTCTTCTTTTTATAAAATTTGATTTCGGTGTTTTCGATCTTAATTTTTATTTCTGATAAGTTTGAAACTTTATTATTACAACCATAAATTATGATTAAAAAAGTTAATAGAATGAAACACCTTTTAATGTAATATTTTTCAACCATGTTGACGTTTATTTAAGATAAATATAAAAATCAAAATTTAATTTTTAAAAATCCCATTTGGAAATACTACAGGACTTTCATATCCATTTTTACCAATAGTAGCAATTCCAAAATAAAAATTATCTATTACAATTCCTTTTAAAGTATACTTATTTACATCACCGACATAACGTTCATTTTCCCATACAGGACTAGTTGTATCACGCCAATATATTTTATAACCAATCACATTTGGATCTTGTGCTTTTTCCCATGTAAATTTAACAGATGCTTCAACAATTCCTCCGATTGATAATTTTTTAACTGAAGGAGGTGCCCAAGCTAAACTTGCTAAATTAATAGCGTTAACTGAAGTAAGTTTTTTAGCAAAATTAAAATCTACACCTTCAATTACGTCACCATAGGCAATTCCATTTTCTAAACGAATATCTTGATGTTGCATAACATAGTTTTCATGAGCTTCCATTATTCTAATCCCTGCAAATCCTAAATCATTGAAAGGTCGATGATGACCACCACGACCAAAACGGTCCAAACGATAAATCATCATAGGATTCATTTCAGGCATATATTTTTTTACATTTTTGTGTACATATCGAGCTAATTGTCTTGATATACCGTCAACTTCTCCTCCATAAAATCGGCGAGCTTTTCGTTCATTTTCTGTTTCATTTGCGGGTACAGGTTCAGAAAAAATACGAAAACTTCTGTTGTCAATAATCCCATCTATGCCTTTAATATTTCCAATCATATCGTTATTTAGGATACCTATAATTTCCCAGTCTTTTTCTTTAGCATGTTTGGCTAATCCTTTTCCTCCAAAAAGTCCTTGTTCTTCTCCAGCGAGTCCAACATAAAGTATGCTGTTATTAAATGTATATTCAGAAAGAACTCTTGCGGCTTCAATTGTCCCTGCCATTCCACTTGCATTATCGTTTGCTCCTGGAGAATCGTCTGTATAATTTGTGGGATCAGAAATACGAGAGTCAATATCTCCACTCATAATTATAAAACGATTTGGATGAATTTTTCCTCGTTGAATAGCTAATACATTATTAATCCAAACAGGTTTAACGATACGATCTCCATCTTTGGGGGTGAAATAGTTTTTTTGATAAAAAACATCTAGACAGTTTCCGCAGTTTTTTGAAATGCTTTCAAACTCACTTTTTATCCAACGTCTTGCAGCTCCAATTCCTCTAGTTTCAGATAAGGTGTCGCTTAGAGTATGTCTTGTTCCAAAATTTGCTAAGATTCGAATATTCTCCTCAAGTTTAGCAGATGAGGTATTTTCAATTATATCATAAAGTACATCTTTATTTTGAGCGGTAGACTTTGATATACAGAAGATTATAAGGAATAACAACCAATATTTCATTTTTGTAATTTTACTGTAAAGTACTAAAAAAACCGATACTTAAGTATCGGTTTTTTTTTAGTAAAATTATTAGAAGCAGTATTTATTTTCTTCTATTAGTTTATCTGCAATTTGAGTTTTTAGATCAATTAAATCGGGCCATTCTTGGTACTGTAATTTTTTATGCAATACACTCATCATTTGTTTTTGTTCTTCTTTATCACACATGTTTAAAATTATTTCCTTCCCTTTTCTTGCAATAGTATCTGTGGCTTCATAAAGGTAGGCTTTAGTCATTGCAATTTGTATTTTTTGACTATCTACTCCAAATCGGTCACAGTTTTTCAAGGTTCTTAATATTCCAGATTCTGTAAAATAAATTTCAATCAAAATATCTGCTAGCGCGAGAAGAAGCTGTTGATGCTTGTCTAGTTTATCACCATACTTTTGTGCAGCATTTCCAGTTAGTACTGTGAATATCTGTTTAAAGTTTGTAAGCAGTCTTGTTTCTTCTGCTAGTGGAGCGCTTTTATCTGGAATTGCTGTATTTTCGTTTATAGCAGCTGCCGCTTTCATTACTGCGGGCATTAAATCTAATTGTCCTTTCATTCCTTTCTTTAAAAGCATACCGACAGAGAGCATTCTATTAATTTCATTAGTCCCTTCATATATTCTCCCAATTCGTGAGTCTCTCCATGCAGATTCCATTGGAGTGTCTGCAGAGAATCCCATACCTCCAAATATTTGTATACCGTGGTCTGCTGCATTTTGAATGTCTTCGGAGATTCCAACTTTTATAATAGAACACTCTATTGCAAAATCTTCTACTCCTTTTAATTCTGCTTCTTCGTGGGATAATCCATCTGAAATGAAGGATTGAATTCTTTTCTCTACATCACTTGCAGCTCTATAGCCTGCAGATTCTCCTACATAACAGGAACTAGCCATGTATCCTAATTTTTCTTTAATAGCTCCAAACTGAGCAATAGGAGTGTTAAACTGAATACGTTCATTTGCATATTTAACTGAAGCTGAAATAACTCTTCTTTGAGCATCTAAACATGCGATTCCTAATTTAATTCGGCCCACATTTAAGGCATTCATAGCAATTTTAAATCCTTCGCCACGTCCTGCTAGCATTTGATCAACGGGAACTTTAGTTTCACTGAAAAATACTTGGCGAGTTGAGGAAGCGTGTATTCCAAGTTTATTTTCTTCGTCTCCCATAGTTATTCCATTCGAAGGATCATTTGGAACAATAAAACCAGTAATATTTTTATCATTTTCTATTCTTGCAAATACAATTAAAACACTTGCAAATCCTGCATTTGAAATCCACATTTTTTGTCCTGTAATAGAATAATGGGTTCCATCTTCTGATAAAACTGCTTTTGTTTTTCCAGAATTTGCGTCTGAACCAGCTCCTGGCTCGGTTAAGCAATAAGAACCAAACCATTCACCTGTTACAAGTTTTGTAACATATTTCTTCTTCTGTTCTTCTGTTCCGTATATTGAAATAGGAAGTGTTCCTATTCCAGTATGTGCTCCAAAAGCTGTTGACAATGATCCAGTAGCACCAGATATATAATCACATACAAGCATAGTTGACACAAAATCCATACCTAAGCCACCATAAACTTCAGGGACTGAAACACCTAAAAATCCCATTTCACCAATTTTTTTCATTAATTCTTCGGTGAATGCATAATCCTTTTTTTCAAAACGTTCCTTGTTAGGCCATACTTCACGATCTATGAATTCTTGTACAGCTTCTTTCATCATGAGTTGTTCTTCTGAAAAATCTTCAGGAGTAAATACTTCGTCTGGTTGAGGGTTGTCAGTAATAAAACTCCCTCCTTTAATCCAGATTTGCTCTTTTAATTCTTGCATTTTTGTGTTTTTTAAATTTGTTTTAGTGTGTCTTCTTTAAAATATTCAAACCGAAGTGTTGTTTCTCTAATACCTTCAATTACTTCAAAAAAATGTTTTACTTTTTGAGTAGATAACTTGTTGTTTAATTCTTCATTAAAGTTTAATACGACAGCTTTTGAATCCTCTCTTTTTTGTCTCCCAAAAGGGGTAAGGTGAATGAGAACACTACGGCCATCATTTGGATTTTTTGACCTAATTATTAATTCTCTTTTTTCCATTGCATTTAATAAACGTGACAAACTAGTTGGCTCCATACCCATTTTGGGACCTAAGTTTGTAGAGGGTGTGCCTTCTGGATCAATGCTAAGTAAAGCAAAACCAGTAGCCATTGTTGAATCAAATTTCGAGGCCTCTTTATTATACATTCTACTAACTAGTTGCCAGGTTGATCGTAACGCACTATCAAATGTTTCATGTTTCATAAATTTCAAATATATAAAATTTTACTATGCACGCATAGTAAAACATATTATTTTATAAAAGAAATAATAAAAAACCGTCTTTTAAATATTAAAAGACGGATTATGAATAAATTTTTTTATTTGGACGGAATAAATACTCTATGAGGAATACATTTTTTCAATAAGAGCAATATATTTTTCCTTAACAACTTTACGTTTAAGTTTCATAGTAGGAGTAAGATGACCTGCATCAATAGACCATTCTTCAGGAACAAGTTCAAATTTTTTGATACGTTCCCAAGACCCAAATTTCTCATTATAATTTTCTATTTCTTTTTGTAACGCTTTTAAAAGTGATTCTTCTTTGCAAGCTTCTTCTAATGATTTTGATGGTGTTCCATTGTCAGCAAGCCATTTCATTACATATTCAATATTAGGTTGAATTAATGCTGTTGGCATTTTCCTTCCATCACCCACAACCATAATTTGTTCAATAAAAAGTGATTGCTTCATTATATTTTCAATAACCTGAGGTGAAATATATTTTCCTCCGGATGTTTTAAACATTTCTTTTTTACGATCTGTAATTTTCAAAAAGCCTTGTTTATCTATTTCTCCAATATCTCCTGTGTGAAAATAATCATCGGTCATGACTTCAGCTGTTTTTTCAAGATCCTTATAATACCCCATCATAATATTTGGCCCTTTACATAGAATTTCACCGTCTTTAGCAATTTTAACATGTACACCATCAATTATCTGCCCAACGCTTCCGATTTTAAATTTATTTTTCCGCATATCGTTTACTGAAATAACAGGAGAGGTTTCTGTCAATCCATATCCTTCTACTAGAGTCATTCCGGCTGCCGTAAATATTCTTGCAAGTCTAGGCTGAAGAGCTGCGCTACCTGAGGCAATAAGTTCTAAATTTCCGCCTAAGGCTTCTTTCCATTTTGATAAAATAAGTTTTTTAGCAATTTTAAGTTTAAACTCATACCAAGCACCATTTTCACCATAAGGTTCATATTGTAATCCTAAATCAACTGCCCAATAAAATAGTTTTTGTTTAATACCAGTAAGTTCAGCACCACGAGCATATATCTTATCGTACACTTTTTCAAGTAAGCGGGGAACCGCTGTCATTACGTTAGGCTTAATCTCTCTGAGGTTGTCTGCAATCTTTTCAAGTGATTCAGCATAATATACAGACACACTATTTTGCATATAGATATATAGAATTACCCTCTCAAAAATATGGCAAATAGGAAGAAAACTTAAAGCAGAGGCTTGACCAATATTTAATGGGAGTCTTTTTGAGCTTGAGATCACATTGGAGACTACATTATCATGACTTAGCATAACACCCTTTGGTATTCCCGTGGTTCCAGAGGTATAGATAATGGTAGCTAAATCTTCTGGAGCTACTGCTATTTTTCTTTCTTCAAGAACAGTATCATGTTCTGAGGAAGTTCCCAATTCTATTAATTCTTTCCAGTTTGAACAGCCTTTGATGGAGTCAAAACTATATACTTTTTTTAATGACTTTACTTTGTCTTTTATTGCGATTACTTTATCATAAACCTCTTGGTCAGAAACAAAACAATACTCACTCTCCGAATGGTTAAGGATGTATTCATAGTCTTCTGAGGAAATAGTTGGATAAATAGGAACATTTACAGCACCAATAGTCAATAGACCAATATCTACGATGTTCCATTCAGTTCTATTTGTAGATGAAATCATGGCAATTTTATCTTGCGCTTCAATTCCTAGGGATATTAGTGCCCGACTTACTTTTTTAGCTTGATCACAAAACTCTTCTGTAGAGATACTGGTCCATATCCCGTTATATTTTGTGGTAAAGGCTTTTTTTAATGGAGCGTTCTTTCTTTGATGTTCTATAAAATCGAATAATCTAGTTGGTGTCATAATATCTATTATAGATGCAAAATAAGAAATATTTTAAACACTTTGTTGATTATTTATCAAGCCAATCATAAGCATTTTCAAATGCCATCAGCCAGGGACTAACTTTGTCTTTATGATTTTCAGGATAATAACCCCAATTCCAGGGAAAGGTAGAGCGCTCTAGGTGGGGCATCATTACCAAATGTCTCCCATCTTGTGAGCTAAGCATAGCCGCATTATAATCGGATCCATTGGGGTTGGCAGGGTAGCTATCGAAATGATAGGTAGCAGGTATTTGATAAGAAGCTTCTTGTTTTGGAAAATGAAATTTTCCTTCTCCGTGAGCTGCCCAAATTCCTAATCGACTTCCCTCAAGTCCTTTTAGCATAATTGCAGATGATTTTTTAATATTTACGGCAGTAAAGTGACATTCAAATTTCCCTGATTCATTATGAAGCATTTTAGGTTTTTCCTCGTGTTCAGGTGTCAATAGCCCGAGTGTTACAAACAATTGACATCCATTACAAACCCCTATCGAAAGAGTATCTTCACGTTTAAAAAAATTATCTAAACTTATTTTCGCTTTTTCGTTGTATAAAAAAGAACCAGCCCATCCTTTGGCGGAGCCTAAAACGTCAGAATTAGAAAATCCTCCTACTGCAGCAATAAACTGAATGTCCTCTAGTGTTTCTCTGCCCGTTATTAAGTCTGTCATATGCACATCAATTACTTCAAAACCGGCAAGTTGAAGTGCATATGCCATTTCACGTTCAGAATTACTTCCCTGTTCCCTAATTACAGCAGCTTTAATTTTCTTGGATTTAATTTTATTTTTTGGTGAACCTGAAAATTGTTCAGGGAATACGTAGGTTAACGCTTGATTTTTATAGTTTTTAAACCGTTCTTGAGCGAGTCCTCTTAGGGTTTGATTGGCGTCTAATGCAACAGAGGTAGAATACCAGACATCTCGTAAAGTTATTACATCAAATTCATGTCTAGCAGTATAATAAGTTAGTTCAATCTTTTGATTTTCAGTAGTAGATCCAATTTTATTACAAGTTATTCCATGCTGTCCAAGAAGCATTTTCAAATCATGGTTTGACTGGAGTATAATACCACTGTTTTCAGAAAAAAGAAGAGTAATTATATCTGGAGATTTAAGGCTTGTTAGATCAAGATTCATTCCAGCAGTAACCGTTGGAAAACACATTTCGAGAAGAGTTGTGATTATCCCTCCAGAAGAAATATCGTGCCCTGCACTTATTTTATTTTCACCAATAAATTTTTGAATTAAATTAAAAGAGCGTTTGAAGTAATCTGGATCTGAAATAGTTGAAGTTTCAGATCCTATTTTATTTTGTGTTTGAGCAAAAGAAGAACCACCTAGTGAAAAAGGTCCTCCAGATAAATCAAGATAAAAAAGATCGCCTCCTTTTTCTTTGAGATCTGGAGTAACAACCTTTGTAATATCAGAACAAGGAGCGCCTGCCGAAATAATCACAGTTCCAGGGGCGGTAACTTTTCCTTGTTTATATTCTTGTTTCATGGAAAGTGAATCTTTCCCAGTGGGAATATTAATCCCTAGAGCTATCGCAAAGTCAGAACAAGCCTCTACGGCATCGTAAAGGCGAGCATCTTCTCCTGGATTATTACAAGCCCACATCCAGTTAGCAGAGAGACTTACTGAGCTAAGACCCCCTAATATAGGAGCCCAAATTATATTAGTTAAACTTTCTGCAATTGCTAAAACACTTCCTTTTGCTGGATCAATAAGTCCAGGGATGGGGGCGTGACCAATTGCGGTAGCGATTCCCTTCTTTCCTTTATAATCCAATGCAACTACCCCACAATTACTTAATGGAATCTGGAGTTCTCCCACCGTTTGTTGTTGGGCAACACGCCCGCTAACGCATCGGTCAACTTTGTTTGTTAACCAATCTTTACAAGCAACCGCTTCAAGACTAAGTACTTTTTCTAGATAACTATGTAATAGCTTTTCATCCAAAGCAATTGATTCAAAATTTATTTTTTGATGCTTGTCTTTCATAATGGTTTTGGGAGAACTACCAAACAAAGCATCTAAATGAAGATCTATGGGCTTACATTCATTTTTATCATCAATAAAAACAAACTGATGGTCTTCAGTTACAGACCCAACAATATAAATAGGTGCTCGTTCTCTGGCTGCTATTCTTTGAAGAAATGCTTGATCTTTCGGATTTATTATGAGCCCCATTCGTTCTTGGGATTCATTGCCAATAATTTCTTTAGAAGAAAGGGTAGGATCTCCAACAGGGAGTTGGTTTATATATATAGTTCCTCCGGTTTCCTCTACCAATTCAGACAGACAATTTAAATGTCCTCCTGCTCCATGGTCATGAATAGACACGATTGGATTTTCTCCTGTTTCTACGAGGGCACGAATCGTGTTAGCTACTCTTTTTTGCATTTCCGGATTGGAACGCTGTACCGCATTTAGCTCTATGGAATTATCAAGAGTACCAGTATTAACAGAAGAAACAGCTGCACCTCCCATTCCAATTCTGTAGTTATCACCTCCTAAAATAATAATAAGGTCCCCTGCGGTGGGTTTTTCTTTTAATGCTTGATTTGCAATTCCCATTCCAACACCTCCTGCTAACATAATTACTTTGTCATAGCCCCATTGCATTTCTTTTTCTTGGTGCTCAAAGGTGAGCAATGATCCTGCAATTAGTGGTTGTCCAAATTTATTTCCAAAATCAGAAGCTCCATTTGAAGCTTTAATTAAAATATCAAGAGGTGTCTGGTAACGCCAAGGGCGTTCTGGAAATGCATTTTCCCAGGTTCTATTATTTGATACCCTAGAGTAAGGAGTCATATAAACAGCGGTTCCTGCAAGAGGTATAGAACCTTGACCGCCTGCTAAACGATCTCTAATTTCACCTCCAGATCCTGTAGCTGCACCATTAAAAGGTTCTACAGTAGTTGGAAAATTATGTGTTTCTGCTTTTAGCGAAATGATGCTTTTCACCTCTTTAGTAATATAGCTACTAGGCATGTCAGGTTTGCTTGGAGCAAATTGCTCAATAGTAACTCCTTTCACAAATGCTACATTGTCTTTGTAGGCAGAAACAATGGTGTTAGGATGTGCCTTAGATGTTTTTTTGATTAGCTTAAAAAGACTATCAGGTTTCGTTTCACCATCAATAATAAAGGTTCCATTAAAGATTTTATGACGACAGTGTTCAGAGTTCACTTGAGAAAAACCAAATACTTCAGAATCGGTGAGCGATCTTTTTAAATCAATTGATAAAGACTCTAAATAATTCACTTCCTCTAAATTTAAAGACAAGCCTTCTTTTTTGTTGTAGGTGCTAATATCTTTAATCTCAATAACAGATTCGGGATCTATATTAACATCGAAAATTGTCGTTGAAAGCCCCTCGTACTTTTCAAAAAGCATTGGGTCAAATTGATTGTAGTTTTGAGAGGGGGTAAATTGTTCAATTCTAATGATACCTTGAATCCCCATATTTTGAGTAATTTCAACAGCGTTCGTACTCCATGGAGTTATCATTGTTGCACGAGGCCCAATAAATCTGCCAGAAATTGATTCTTTATCTAACCAAGGAGCATCTAATAGCCAAGCTATTTTTTTAATTGCTACATCTTCAAGTTTTGTTTCGATTTGCAGCGCAGTAATAGGATTTTTTGGTTTACCAAAAAACAGGATCATAAGCTTAAAATTGTATGGTAAAAATAATTTATTTTGTACCGTAATTCATCCTCAATCTTTAACCTTTTTACCTTATTTATTCACAGGTTATTGAGCAATTAAACGAGCAATATAAAACCCATCAAAACCTGTTTTATGAGCCAAATAAGTTTTTTCCTTTTCTAATGAAAACCGTTTTCCTTCAGGGGTTTTTAAAAAGGCTTCAATTTGAGATTCATTTTCTTGTTTTAAAATAGAGCAAGTTGCGTAAACTAATGCTCCTCCCTTCTTAACAAGAGATGCATTTTTTTTTATAATTTTTTGTTGAAGAAACGCTAATGATTCAATTTTATTAAGATTCATATGCCATTTTGCAGCTGGATTACGACGTAGCACCCCCAATCCGCTACAAGGAGCATCAACTAAAACAACGTCAGCTTTATTCATGTTTAACTTAAAAATTTCAAGTTTTTCAGAACTGTGAGTTTGAATAATATTTACTCGATTACGATTTGCACGTTTCACTAATTGTGTTAGTTTTTCATCATAATTATCAAGCGCAATTATATTCCCCTTATTTTCCATAAGTGTGGCCATGTGCAAAGTTTTACCACCAGCTCCTGCACATGCATCAATTACCTTCATTCCAGGCTTTGGGTCTGCCCATTGAGCTACTAATTGTGAATTTGCATCTTGGATTTCAAAAAACCCCTTTTTGTAGGGGTCAAGATCGGTGATTTTATAATGCTCTTTGAGAAGTAAAGCACTTGGATAACCTTTTATTTTTGAGGCTTGAATCTCAAATTTATTATTTAATATTTTAATTAGTTTCTCTGGTGTAGTTTTTAGATCATTTACTCTAATAACTAGTGGAGCAATTGTATTTAAGACTTTAATTTCTTTTTCCCACTCTGCTTCCCCAAATGTTTCAACGGCACTCTCATCTAACCAATCTGGTATAGAGTGTCTGATTTTTCTTTCGTTTGTTTTTAGATCAAGTGGAAGACTGATGGCAAGTTTTTCAAGGCCTTTTAACTCTTCCCAATTAGGTAGTTCTTCTCCCTTAAGCAAAAGCCATACACCAAGTAGTTTCCAGTTATAATGAGTATTGTTTTCCTTAATTTCACCTAAGTAAGCATAGGTTCTTTTCCAGCGAATACAGTCGAGAAGAATTTGGCCTAAAAGACGTCGGTCTCTTGAGCCCCATTTGCGATTCTGCTTTAAAAGGCGAGATAGTTCTATTCGAAGCGCAACTTTATCTGTAAAAATATGCTGAAGCCCTTCAACGATTCCCAATGCTAAATTTCTGTGTAATTTCATCGGGTCAAAGGTATTCTTTTATTCTTTCTTTTTTTTCACTTCTTTTTTCTTGTCACGATCTCTAATACGCTTAAACATTTCTTGATCAAAACGTTGTTCTTGCGAAAGAAAATTTAAAACCTCTTTCGTTCTGATTTTATTCAGCATTTTTTGATTTCGTTCGTTTTTTATTGTGAGTCCAAGTTTTTCAAGTTCATGATATTCAGTAATGTATTTAGAAGCACTTTGTGATTTGATAGTGTCAAAAGATTCTTCAACTTGTTTTTTTATTTGACGTTCTTTAGTCCATACCTTATTATGATATTCATCTTCATAAGTATTGAAAATACAATGAAAATGTTCTTCCTCATCGGGAGTTAATTCTAAGTTATCTAAAATAAAATTTAACTTCCACTCTTTAAATTTTTCGTGCCTAGAATTTTCGTCTTGAGCCAGTCCTGACAAAGAAAAAACAAAAATAAAAAAGGTCAGAAAAAAAAAATAAGATTTTTTCATGTTTTAACGTTTTAAGCTTGAATTTATAATTTTTTCAATTTCAGAATTTTCAATCATAGAAAGCATTTCGTAACTATCTAAATCTTCAAGGTAGTAACTTTCTAAATAATCATTAAATGCCTGATCTTCAGTAATTTTTTTTGGGACTTCAAAAGTGTTTAAAATGAATAGAATTGACAATGAAGCTGCAATACTAGTAAAGCTTATTATAATTTTCCTAACGTTAGACAATGATTTTTTTTCAGGATATATTTCTTTTAAGATCTCTTTTTCTAGGGTATTAAAATAGTCTTTAGGGATAGATAAGTTATTTTTCACACTAGTATTTTTTGTATTTTCAATAAGTAAATATTCGAGTTCTTGAAAATAATTTTCGGGTATCTTAAATGGATTATTTTTGTTAAAATTAGTCATTAAGTTTATTTTTAATTTTCCTCACCGCATGGTGGTATGAAGCTTTTAGTGCTCCGATACTTGTATCAAGTATTTCTGAAATAACTTGATATGTCATTCCGTCAAAATATCTCATATTAAAAACAATTCGCTGTTTTTCTGGAAGTTTAGCAACTTCTTTTTGTAAAAAAAAAGCGGCTTCATCACCATCAAAGTATGGATCTGCAGTTAATTGATCAGCTTTAGCCTCTATCCATTCTTGATTTTGGAGCCCCATTTTTGAGCTTTTACTGTTTATGAAGTTTATTGCTTCATTCGTTGCAATACGATACATCCAAGTATAAAGAGTACTATTACCCTTAAATTTTTCAATATTTAAATGAATTTTAATAAAGGTATTTTGCACTACATCATTTGCATCATCATGATCAAGAACTAGCTTTCTAATGTGCCAATATAAACGTTCTTTATATTCACTAACTAAACGTTTGAAGGCTTCTTCACGCGTTTCAGGTTCCTTTAAGGAGTTTACGAATAATGATTGTTGAATTTCCACGTTTAATTACTATTTCAATCTTTTGACAACAACTAACGCAAAAAGTTTAATCCATGCGTTGAATTTGTACCCAATTTTTATATTGTTTATTGGAAGATAACAATTTTTGATGATTCCCAGAGGCTATGATTTTACCTTTATCAAGTAATAAAATCACGTCTGCTTTTTTAATGGTAGAAAGTCGGTGAGCAATTACTAGTGAAGTTCGATTTTGCATTAATTTTTCAAGCGCTATTTGAACCTGTTGTTCAGCTTCTGTGTCAAGAGCTGAGGTTGCTTCATCTAAAATCAAGAAAGCAGGATCTTTAAGCAATGCTCTTGCTATTGTAAGTCGTTGCTTTTGACCTCCTGAAAGTTTATTACCTAAATCACCAATAATAGTTTCATATTGGTTTGGAAGTTCTTTAATGAAATCATGAGCATTAGCAGCAATAGCAGCATTTTCTATTTCATCATTACTAGCATCGGGTTTTCCGATTTTCAAATTATTATAAACACTATCATTAAATAAAATGGATTCTTGCGTTACCATACCGATGTGTTTGTAAAGACTCTTTTTTTGAATTAAATTAATGGGAATATCATCTATTGTTAGTATGCCATTATCAACATTATAAAACCTATTAATTAAATATGTTAGTGTTGTTTTCCCACTGCCAGAAGGACCTACTAGGGCTACCATTTCACCTTTTTTTATTTCAAAAGAAATCTTATTGAGTACTGGATTTTTTTCATAACTAAAGGATACTTTATCAAACACAATACGATCTTTAAATTCAGAAAGTTTTTGAGCGTTTTTATCATCCTCTAAATGATCTTTTACATTTAATATTTCTAAAACTCTATCAGCTGCTGCATTTCCTTTTTGAATACTATAACTAGCCTTACTAATAGATTTTGCAGGAGTAAGAATATTATAGGCTAAACCCATATATACAATAAAAGAAGTTCCAGTTATGCTTTCATCTATAAGGACCATTTTTCCTCCAAACCATAGAAGAATACCAATGGCTGAAATACCTAAAAACTCACTTGTGGGACCTGCTAAACTTGCACGATGTAACAATTGATTTGAGAAGAGATAGAAACGATCTGTGGCTTTAAAGAATCTGTCTTTAAAATGTTCTCCTGCCGAAAAAGTTTTGATGATCTTTTGACCATTTACAGTTTCATCAATAATGGATAAAAAATCGCCTTGTTCTTCTTGTATTCTGGCTGAATGTTTTTTAAGTCTTTTTCCAATACTTGAAATCACTAAGCCTGAAATAGGGATAAAAAGTATCACAAAGAGCGTGAGCTTAAAGCTAAATAATAGCATGGCTGCTAGAGAGAAAAGAATTGTGAGGGGCTCTCTAACTAATAGTTCTAGAATTGATAAAAAAGATTGTTGAATTTCAGTTACATCACTGGTCATTTTAGCCATTAAATCTCCTTTTCTTTTTTCATTAAAATAGGAAATAGGTAGGCTAATGATTTTAATGTATAATGCATTTCTGAGGTTTTTAAGAATTCCATTTCTCAAATAGGCAATAAAGAATAAGGCTAAGTAATTACTGATATTTTTCAATAAAAACAAGCCCAATACAAGGCTAATAACAAAAATTAATGTTCCTTCGATGTCTTGTTCTAGTTTTGAAGAGACATAATAATTTAAACTGTCTTTCAGATACTTCTGAAGGCTTAAAATTCCCGAATAAGTTGCTGGAGTAGACTGCTTTTCGGTTGTTTTAAAAAGCACATTTAGCATAGGAATTAACGATACAAAAGAAAGCGCACTAAATAACGCGTAAAAGGCGTTGAATAAAATATTCAAGAGTGCATAACCTTTAAAAGGAATCCCGAACTGAATTATTTTTCTGAATGGCGACATTAGTTATTGCTTAATTCGTTTACCAAATGATCCAATCTTTCTTCAAGAATTATCTCTTGTTCTTTCCAGGAGAGCTCATGATTGTAGTTTTCATTTACACTGAAGTAATATTTTATTTTAGGCTCTGTTCCGCTTGGACGAAATGCAATCTGAGAACCATCTTCTAATTTAAAAAGTAATACGTTTTCTTTAGGCAACAATAATTTGTGTTCTTTTTTTGAAGTCAGATCATAAAGAATACTTGTTTGATAGTCTTCTAAAACGCTTACTTTTATACCTGCAATAATGGCTGGCGGACTATCTCGATATCGCTCCATCAAATCATTGATTTCTTGTTTTCCAGACTTTCCAGGTTTGTTAATTGAAATTAAACGTTCTTTATATACTCCATATTTTTTATAACTCTCAAGGAGTAATTGATGTAATGTTAAATTTTTTTCTTTTGCTTCAACGGCTATTTCACAAGCTAAAAGACTGGCCGAAATAGCATCTTTGTCTCTAACAGTGTCACCAACCAAATACCCATAACTTTCTTCTCCACCACTGATAAATTTAAGTTCCGGGAAATCTTTAATCAATTTTGCAATCCATTTAAAACCAGTCAGGCATTTTTTAAATTGTATGTTATAATGGTCAGCCATTTTCGCAATAACAGGAGTTGAAACAATTGTGCTGGCAATAAAATGATGAGGAGTTAATTCCCCTTTGGCAGCTTTTTTACTAAGTAAATATTCTGTTAAAACTATCATTACTTCATTTCCATTTAAAAATCGCCATTCATTTTTTAAATCCCTAGCAACTACTCCAAAACGATCAGCATCTGGATCTGTTCCGATTACCAGGTCAGCATTTTTTTTATTTCCTAAGTCTATTCCCATTTTCAGGGCTTCCTTTGTTTCTGGGTTTGGTGATACAACTGTTGGAAAAGCTCCATTTGGTTTTTCTTGTTCAGAAACAACATATACATTTTGATAACCTGCTTTTTTTAAAACTTGGGGAAGTGCAGTAATTGAGGTTCCATGAATAGGGGTGAAGACCAGTCTGAATTTATCTTTTGAGAGTTCATGCATTTTTGCAACTGCCAATACTGTTTTATGATATGCTTCATCAATTTCATTATCGATATAGTTAAGAAGGCTGTCATTACCTTTAAAAAAAATTTCTTTAAAAGAGGTTTTTTGTATTTCTTTAATTATTTCAGAATCTTGAGGTGGCACTAATTGGCCACCATCTTTTCCATAGACTTTATATCCATTGTATTCTGGTGGATTATGAGATGCTGTAATTACAATACCACAATGCGTGTTTAGGTGGCGCACCGCAAAAGAAAGTTCCGGGGTGGGACGCAAATCACTAAACAAAAAACATTGAATACCATTGGCTGTAAAAACATCAGCAACTACTTTCGCTAGTTGCTTACTATGGTGCCTAGAATCGAATGCAATAACGGTTTTTATAGTCTCTGCTGGGTATTTTTTTAGTAGATACCTTGAAAGTCCTTGTGTACTTTTACCTAAAGTATATTTATTTATTCTGTTTGTACCTACTCCCATTATTCCACGCATACCACCAGTTCCAAAATCTAGATCCTTATAAAATGCATCTTCAAGCTCCTTTGGATATTGTTGCATAGCTTTAACTTTTGAATGAATTTCTTCATCAAAAGGAGTTTTTAGCCATGGATTAATGCGATCTTCTATGTTCATGCTTAAAGAGTTTGCTCTTTTATCATGTAGCGCTTAGTTGATCTTTGGTTTCTTAAAATGATTTCACCTAAAAAACCAGCAATAAAAAATTGACTTCCTAAAAGCATTAAAGTTAGGGCTACATAAAACTCAGGTCGCTCTGTTATTAGTCTTGCTTCTGTGTTTAATAAAAGCTTATCAATGCCAAGGTATACTGTGAAACCAAAGCCTAAAAGAAGCATTAGCGTTCCCCAAAGACCAAAAAAATGCATCGGTTGTTTCCCAAAACGGTTAATAAACCAAAGTGTTATTAAATCTAAAAACCCCTTAAAAAACCTGTCAGCTCCGAATTTAGTAGTACCAAATTGTCTTGCTTGGTGCTTTACAATTTGTTCTCCGATCTTATTAAATCCCTCATGTGCAGCAAGTACAGGAATGTATCGGTGCATTTCTCCATGAACATCAATGGTCTTAATAACTTCTTTTGTGTATGCTTTCAATCCACAATTAAAATCATGAAGATCAATACCTGACACTTTTCTAGCTGCCCAATTAAATAGTTTTGATGGGATGTTTTTAAACAGTATGGAATCATATCGTTTTTTTTTCCATCCAGAAATTAAATCAAGTTTTTGATTACTTAATGCATCAACTAACCTTGGAATTTCTTCTGGAGAATCTTGTAAGTCTGCATCTAAAGTAACAATATGATTTCCTTTTGCAATTGCAAAGCCCGCATGTAAGGCCTGAGATTTCCCGTAATTTTTAAAAAACTTAATGCCAAACACATTTAAATGTTTTTTAGTAAGTTTACTAATTATATTCCATGAATTATCACTACTTCCGTCATCAATAAATATGACTTCATAAGTACGACTATCTTTATTGAAAACATCCAAAATCCACTTATGCAATGGCAGTAAAGATTCTTCTTCATTAAGTAAGGGAATGATAAGTGAAATATCTGGTGTGTTTTGCATAACAAACAAAACTACAAAATTTGCTTTATTCTGGTCTTGATTTTTTCACTATTAGTCCTCCGATTAGTGAGATTATAAAACCAATAAAAAGAGCTCCTATAAGCTGAAACGCTGAACTAATCATTGGATTTGAAAATTTTTCAGACATTTCTCTAGCAGTATCAATTGCATCTTGTGGCATTTCAGGGTTTTCTGCACGCATTTTGTCAAACGTAAAATCCAATGTTTTTTGCATAGTGTCAGGATCTAAAACATTAGTAAGGATTAGTGAATATACTATTCCAATTAAAGCTGATATTAAAGAAATCCCTAAACCAATTTTTATAGCTTCCGATAAAGAGAGAAATCCTTCATTTATTTTCTTAAATTGTATAAATGCAAATAGTAACAAACCTGTCATAATAAGAAGAGATACTATTCCAACCGCTGGAGGTTGTTGGTAATGCATGTTTAGAAAGAAAAGCATAAGCTGAAATACTATTGAAATACCACCTAATATAACACCATAGGTTATCATGGTTGACTTTATAGAATTAGTTTGGGTTTGCATATTGACAATTATTTTATGGTTAATTTAGTTACAAATTAAAAAAAAACTATTGAGTTAGTGGGGTTTTAAAAAAAATAAATTTAAATTTGCATCCGATTTAAGAATTATGAAAGCAGAAATCCATCCAGATAATTATCGATTAGTTGCCTTTAAAGACATGTCAAACAACGATGTTTTTATTACTAAGTCTACGGTAAATTCAAAAGAAACTATTGATTTTGAAGGATCTGAATATCCGTTGATCAAATTAGAGATCTCTAGAACCTCGCACCCTTTTTACACTGGAAAATCTAAATTAGTAGATACAGCCGGTAGAATTGATAAATTCAAGACTAAATACGCTAAATTCAAGAAAGAAGATTAATCTTTTTTTAACAATATTTAAAAGTCGTTTTTAACGACTTTTTTTATGCTTAATTTTTCGATACTGTCTTGAGAACTAATAAGTTAATTGGATTTATTTCCATTCCTGTGACATCTTTTTGTAAAAAACGAATTACTTGATCATAGTAAAGTGGAATAATAGGGAATTCCTTCATCGCCAATGCATCCATTTCACGATATTTTTCATAGCGCAATGAATTTGAAACTGTGCTTAATGCTTCTAGATATAGTTCATCATATGTAGGATTTTTGAAGTGAGTATAATTGGGTCCGTTAGGAGAGAAGTTTTTACTGTTAAAGAGGGATAAATAGTTTTCGGCATCTGGATAATCAGCAATCCAGCTGGCTCTAAATAATTCTAATTTACCAGATGATTTTGCTTGTCTTAAACTAGCCGAAGGCATAACCTCAATTTTTAAATCAATACCAATTTTTTGTAACTCTTGTTGAAGGTATTCACATAAATCAAGATAATTGGCATCTGTGGATAAAGTTATCGAGGGTTTATCCTTATTTTCTAGTTGATAATCATGAACAAGTTTTTTTGCTTTGACAACATTAAAAGGACTTGGTTCTAAACTTCTTCCTTGAAGTCCTTTAGGAATAAATCCTTTGTTTGCAGGATATCCAATATTATTTCTCAAATAAGCGATCATTAATTTTCGATCAAAGCCAATGTTTATTGCTTCACGTATTTTTTTAGATTGAATAGCTGGGTTCGAACTTTCAAGATAAAAGCCTATGTATTCTGTATTCAAATAAGGGCCTTTAAGCATTGTTAATTGTTCTTCATATTTTGGTTGAAGTTCGCCAATAGGGGTAAGTAATTCGTCTTTATATGATGAATCTAGCGAATTGATGAAGTCTAATTTACCTTGTAGAAATAACATGAATTCACTTTGGATATCTGGAATAAATTGAATGGCAACTGATTCTAAATACGGGAGTCTTTCTCCTTGGGAATCAAATTCAAAATAAGTTGGATTTTTACGAAGTACCAGTTTAACGTTTTCATCCCAACGTTTTAAGTAAAAAGGACCTGTTCCAATAGGGTTACTTCTAAAGTTTGTGCCAAAATACTCAACAACTTCTTTTGGCACTACAGCACAATAACGCATACTTAATAGACCTAGAAATGCTGGGAAAGGTTTTTTTAATTTTATTAAAAGAGAAAATTCATCTAGAGCTTTATATTCTTTAACTTGATGAAGTACCCAGCTTCCTGGTGAGGCTAGTTTAGGATCAGAAAGTCTATTAAAACTATAAATAAAATCACTAGCCTTAACCTTACGTGTTCGGTTTTTACCAAAAACAGGAGATTCATGAAAATACACATCTTTTCTTAGATAAAAAATATATGTTAGACCATCTGGACTAATCTTCCAGGAAGTTGCGAGTTCAGACTTAATGTTGAGGTCATTGTCCAATTGAACCAGACCATTAAATAGTTGATTTATAGGCCAGATATTTTGAGGATTTCTTGCAAAGGCAGGATCTAATGATGTAAC
The DNA here is from genome assembly GCA_905480425.1 of uncultured Flavobacteriaceae bacterium. GTDB lineage: Bacteria > Bacteroidota > Bacteroidia > Flavobacteriales > Flavobacteriaceae > MS024-2A. The sequence continues at coordinate 21,793 of CAJQQG010000013.1, forward strand.
ATTTCTGTGTTCATTGTATCGAAACACTTTTTTTGTATTTAGATCAATATTGTCGTTACAAGCATTAAAAAACAATACTATGAATATAAAAAAAGAAATTATATAAGCGAAATGACGGCCTGTAATCATGAATAATTTGTTGGTATATTTGTAATAAAATTACAGTTTATTATTATGGAAAACATCCTTACATCTGTAAAAAATAAAACTGAAGCTTTGCCTCGTGTAGCGTTTCATACTTTGGGATGTAAGCTTAACTATTCTGAGACAGCTACTATCGCTAGGGACTTCGATTCGCAAAATTTTCAAAGAGTTGATTTTGATAGCCCTGCTGAAGTTTATGTAATTAACACCTGTTCTGTAACAGAAAATGCTGACAAGCGATTAAAGGATATTGTGAAGAAAGCTCTAAAACTAAATTCTAAAGGTTTTATTGCTGCTATTGGATGTTATGCTCAATTACAGCCAGAAGAGATTTCTAAATTAGATGGAGTTGATCTAGTGCTAGGAGCTAATGAAAAATTTAAGCTTATTGAATATGTTGAGGATCTTTCTAAAAACGAAGAGGCTAAAATATATTCTTGTGAAATTGAAACAGCAAATCATTTTGAAAGTAGTTTTTCTTTAAACGATCGTACCAGAGCTTTTTTGAAAATCCAAGATGGTTGTGACTATAAATGTACGTATTGTACCATTCCTCAAGCTCGTGGAATTTCTCGGAGTGATTCCCTAGAAAATGTTATTGCTAATGCCAAGGTAATAGCTGCTTCCGGTATTAATGAAATTGTACTTACTGGAGTAAATATTGGTGATTATGGCAAAGGAGAACAGGGGAACAAGAAACATGAACATACTTTTTTAGATCTAATTTCAGTTTTAGATAAAGTAAATTTAATTGATCGAATAAGAATATCATCCATAGAGCCCAATTTGCTTAGTAATGAAATGATTCGATTTGTAGCTCGAAGTAATAAATTTGTCCCTCATTTTCACATACCCCTTCAAAGTGGCAGCGATAAAATTTTAAAAAGTATGAGGCGTCGTTACATGACCTCCCTGTATGTCGAGCGCGTCACAACTATTAAAAAAACAATGCCACATGCTTGTATTGGGGTAGATATAATTGTAGGTTATCCTGGTGAAACTGACGAAGATTTTTTAACATCTTATTATTTTTTAACAACTTTAGATGTTTCATATTTACACGTCTTCTCCTATTCAGAAAGACCTAATACTGAAGCAATTTCTATAGAAGGAGTTGTGCCGATACTAGTGAGAAGTAAAAGGAGTAAAATGATGCGTGCTTTATCCGTTAAGAAACGACGCGCTTTTTATGAATCTCAGTTAGGAAAAAAATACACGATTTTATTTGAAGGGGAAAATAAAAAAGGGTATGTCACAGGATTTACTGAAAACTATATAAAAGTCCGAGCACCGTGGAATCCAAAATTGGTAAACACGTTTCAGGTTGTCACTTTAGAAAAGATAGATGAGGAAGGATATGTCCGTTTTACTTTATAGAATTAAAGTTTAATTCCTACGGGGAGTAATTTTTTGAATCGTCTGTTTCTTCGAACAAAACTTGCAATTTTCGGAGAGGTAGGAACAACTCTAAGATTTTTATTTTCAATAAACTCGAGTACTTTAATAATAAAAGCTTCTTCAAATTCTTGATTTTGTATTTCTTCGGGGATTGATAATTTTGTAAGAAAAATTTTTCTTTCTTGTTCAGAATATTCAATACGAGCTAATTTTTGTTCAATTTTAATCTCAAATTGTCTTAAAAACTCATTGTTAACCAAAGTAAGCTCATTCATGATAGGAAGAATTAGTTAAGGTCTAGAATATATGATAGTTTAGTATTAATATTCCAAGAAGATCACAAAAATACAATATTTTAAGATCAACCACTTTAAAATAATGATCAAATATGAAAATAGTTAATCTTTATTGTATGCCAGGGATGGCAGCAAGCCCCAAAATCTTCGAATTCATTAGTTTACCTAAACCTATTAAAATTCATTTACTAAGCTGGATACCCCCATTAAAAGATGAGCCGTTAACTGATTATGCTATTCGAATGTGTGAGCGTGTTACTCAAACTAATCCTATTTTATTAGGAGTTTCATTTGGTGGGGTATTGGTTCAGGAAATGTCAAAATACCTTCCTGGTTGTCAAGTTGTAATTGTTTCAAGCATTAAGTCGAAAGATGAATTACCATTGTCAATGAAAATGGCAAAAAAAACAAATGCACATAAATTATTACCAATGCAGTGGATAAATAATTTGGACAATTTATCTCTTTTTGTTTTCGGTGAAGGGATTCAAAAACGTTTAGCACTTTATCAGAAATATTTATCAGAGCGAAATCCAGACTATTTAAGTTGGGCTATAGACTCTTTAGTGAATTGGGATAAAACTGAGATATCAAATAACATCATTCATATTCATGGGGAAAAGGATACTGTTTTTCCAATTAAAAATTTATCTCATCCCTTTATAAAAATAAAAGGAGGGCATGCTGCAATTATTACTCAAGCGCATTGGTTTAACAAAGAATTATCAAAGATTTTACTTAAAGATTAAGTAAATTGTAAAACTAATTTATAAAACTATTTCAATGAAGTTTAGATCGATTTACCTTTTAACTTTTTCATTTTGTTTTCTAAGTGCTACACAAATCCATTCTGATAGGTTTACTGCTTTTAAAGATAATGACGAGGGACAAGCATCAAAAGTATATGCATTAAAATTACCTGAAATCATAGATTTTGCTGGTGAAATAGTTCCAATAGAATTTCCAGATATAAAAGAACGATTTGATAAAGAGCTTTTAGTGAATACTTATTGGCAATCGAATATGTTGTTGCTGTTGAAACGAGCAAATAAATATTTTCCCTTAATAGAAAAGATATTAGAAGAAGAGGGTATCCCGGATGATTTTAAATATTTAGCTGTTATTGAAAGTGCCCTGGAAAATGCGAGATCTCCCAAAGGTGCTAAAGGTTTTTGGCAGATAATGCCTAATACAGGACGTGAATATGGTCTTGAAGTTAATGCAAATGTTGACGAGCGCTACCATCTTGAAAAATCAACAAGAGTGGCCTCTAGTTATCTTATCAAGGCCAAAAAACGCCTAGGGTCGTGGACTCTAGCCGCTGCTTCTTACAATAGGGGAATGTCTGGCATCAGTCATTTATTAAAGAAACAATTGGCAGATAATTATTATGATTTATTATTAAATAATGAAACAAACCGCTATATATTTAGAATTTTAGCAGTTAAAGAAATCATGTCACATCCAGATCGTTATGGGTTTGTTTTTTCAAAAGAAGATCTATATAGACCCATTCCATTGAGAAAAATTGGATTGGATACTGCCATTGGAAATTTAGCGGCTTTTTCTAAGGCGCAAAAAATAAATTATAAAATATTAAAAACTCATAATAAATGGTTAATTGAAAATCACCTGAACAATAGGTCTAGGAAATTTTATGAGATTTCAATTCCAGAAGAGAGTTACTACTAAATTTTCTTCATTTGCTGCTGCATCATTTTTATTTGCCCTGATAGCATTCCTTGTGTATCTAATTTTTTAGCTTCTGTCAGTAATTGTTGAGACTCTCTTTTTCTTCTTTTCTGAAGGTAAATTCCTGCCAAGCTCATTTTTGCCATTGCTAAATCATGGTTCATAGATAGGCCAAGTTTTAGTGCTGCTTTAAAATATTTTTCCGCTTTGGTGAGGTTTTTCTGTGATTGAATAATTCCCATTAAGTAATTATAATAGCCCTGTTGTTTTCTTACAAGGTTGCGTTCTATATTGGGAATCCGAATAAGCCATTTTTCAGTCCCTTCAAAATCTTGTTTACGTAACCTAAGGAATGAAAGAAAAATAAGTTCATTTTTAAAATAAAGAAGGATAAACATTCCCGCGAGCAAAATAAACATGACGCCATTGCCGATGTAGTCATCTATGATTTGGTAAATACCATAACTTATTGATAATAGGGCAAGAATAATTTTTAAAACTTTAGGAAACATGATTTTGATTTTTTTCAAAGATAAAAAAATCATTCTTGAAATGTTTATTATCATCTTTGAAAGACAAAAAACTTATTGTATATTTGCCCGGCTTTTAGGAACAATTATCCAGAGCAATATATTATGAAAAGAACATTTCAACCCTCTAGAAGAAAACGAAGAAATAAACACGGTTTTCGTGAACGTATGGCCTCTGCCAATGGCCGTAAGGTGTTAGCTGCGAGAAGAGCTAAAGGCAGAAAGAAAATATCTGTATCTTCTGAACCTCGTCACAAAAAATAATGGTATTATTCAACCATATTAAAGGTGTTACTTTCTTGAAAGTAACACCTTTTTTTTTATATTCATAAATTATAATTATTAGCTATGCCAAAAGCAGACTCTATAAAAACTATTTTAATTATTGGTTCTGGACCTATCGTAATTGGACAGGCATGTGAATTTGATTATTCTGGTACTCAAGCACTAAGGTCTTTAAGAGAAGATGGAATAAAAACTGTTTTGATTAATTCAAATCCGGCAACTATTATGACAGATCCAACGATGGCAGATCATGTTTATTTAAAGCCGCTTAACACAAAATCTATTGTTGAAATATTAAAGAATCATGACGTAGATGCTGTATTACCCACAATGGGTGGTCAGACTGCTCTAAATTTATGTATTGAAGCAGATGATAAGGGAATCTGGAAAGATTTTAATGTAAAAATTATTGGAGTAGATATTGATGCGATTCAAATTACAGAAGATCGTGATAAGTTTAAAAAATTGTTAAAAACAATTGACATTCCAGTAGCACCTGCAGAGACTGCAAATTCAATGTTAAAAGGAAAAGAAATTGCTCAAAAATTTGGTTTTCCTCTAGTAATTCGTCCATCCTTTACATTGGGCGGTTCTGGTGCTTCTTTTGTTCATAAAGAAGAAGACTTTAGTGAGTTATTAACCAGAGGCTTGGAAGCTTCTCCGATCCATGAAGTTCTAATTGATAAGGCATTAGTTGGTTGGAAGGAATACGAACTTGAGTTATTGCGTGATGGAAATGATAATATTGTGATTATTTGTACCATTGAGAATATGGATCCTATGGGAATCCATACAGGTGATTCAATTACAGTAGCACCTGCGATGACTCTCTCTGATAATACTTTTCAACGTATGCGTGATATGGCCATCAAAATGATGCGAAGTATTGGTGATTTTTCAGGAGGCTGTAATGTACAGTTTGCGGTAAGTGCAGACGAAAAAGAAGATATTATCGCGATTGAAATTAATCCTAGAGTTTCTCGTTCTTCAGCTTTAGCATCAAAAGCAACAGGGTATCCTATTGCAAAAATTGCTGCAAAACTAGCCATAGGGTATACCCTAGATGAATTAGAAAATCAAATAACTAAATCTACTTCTGCCCTTTTTGAACCTACATTAGATTATGTAATTGTAAAAATACCAAGATGGAACTTCGATAAATTTGAAGGTTCAGATCGTACTCTTGGACTTCAAATGAAATCAGTTGGAGAAGTTATGGGAATTGGGCGTTCTTTTCAGGAAGCACTTCATAAAGCAACGCAATCGCTTGAGGTTAAGCGAAATGGTTTGGGTGCTGATGGAAAAGGACTAAAAGATTATGATCAGATTATTGAAAAATTAACCTATGCAAGTTGGGATCGAGTATTTGTTATATATGATGCTATTTCAATTGGAATACCCTTGAAAACAATCCATGAAATCACAAAAATTGACATGTGGTTTCTTAAACAATATGAAGAATTGTATCTATTAGAAAAAGAAATATCAAAATTTTCAATTGATTCAATAGATAAGCCTCTACTACTTGAAGCCAAACAAAAAGGTTTTGCAGATCGTCAAGTTGCTCACATGTTAAAATGTTTCGAGAGTAAGGTACATTCTAAAAGAAGTGAATTAGGAATTCAGCGTGTATATAAATTAGTAGATACTTGTGCGGCTGAATTTTCTGCTAAAACACCCTATTATTATTCCACTTTTGAAGCACAAATTCAAAAAGAAGGAGGTATTCCTTATTCGGAAAATGAGAGCAAATCATCTGATCGCAAAAAAATCATAGTATTAGGCTCTGGCCCCAATCGAATTGGACAAGGAATTGAATTTGATTATTGTTGTGTTCATGGTGTTTTAGCAGCGAGTGAATGTGATTATGAAACCATCATGATTAATTGTAATCCTGAAACAGTTTCTACTGATTTTGACATTGCCGATAAGCTATACTTTGAGCCTGTTTTTTGGGAACATATTTATGATATTATTCAACATGAAAAACCAGAGGGAGTCATTGTTCAGTTAGGGGGACAAACAGCTCTTAAACTTGCTGAAAAATTAGATCGTTATGGTATAAAAATTTTAGGAACAAGCTACAAAGCACTTGATTTAGCAGAAGATCGTGGTAGTTTTTCTAATCTTTTAAAAGAAAATAATATTCCTTATCCAGACTTTGGTGTTGCACAGACTGCTGATCAAGCTCTTGAATTAGCAGATGATTTAGACTTTCCTATTTTGGTTCGTCCTTCTTATGTATTGGGTGGTCAAGGAATGAAAATTGTTATTAATAAAGAAGATTTGGAAGCTCATGTTGTAGATTTACTTCAGAAAATACCAAATAATAAGCTTCTTTTAGACCATTATTTAGATGGTGCAATTGAATGTGAAGCAGATGCTATTTGTGATGGTGAAAATGTTTATATCATTGGAATTATGGAGCATATTGAGCCTTGTGGGATTCATTCTGGTGATTCAAATGCCATGTTACCTGTATTTAATTTAGGAGAATTTATTTTACAACAAATAAAAGACCATACCCATAAAATTGCTCTTGCGCTCAATACCGTTGGGTTGATTAATATTCAATATGCAGTAAAAGATGACAAGGTCTATGTTATAGAGGCCAATCCAAGAGCTTCTAGAACAGTTCCTTTTATTGCTAAAGCTTATAAAGAGCCTTACGTCAATTATGCAACTAAAGTAATGTTGGGTGAAAAGAAAGTAACTGATTTTAAGTTTAACCCTCAACTAGAAGGCTATGCTATAAAACAACCTGTCTTTTCTTTTGACAAATTTCCAAATGTTAATAAGCAATTAGGTCCTGAGATGAAAAGCACTGGGGAAAGTATCCTTTTTATAGATAGCCTCAAAGACGATACCTTTTATGATTTATACGGAAGACGAAAAATGTATTTAACGAAATAATTAAATTTACAAAACACACCAATGGAAATGAATAAAGTAGAATTGAACGCTTTTTTTGGACTTGTGATTCTTGCTTTATGCACAAGGTTATTACCTCATCCACCTAATTTTGCTCCAATAACTGGTATAGCACTTTTTACAGGCCATCATTTTGCTAATAAGCGTTTAGCACTATTTATTCCTATTTTCTCTATGTTTATTACTGATCTTTACCTTGGGATCCACTCCTTAATGCCAATTATATATCTTTCTTTTGTAATGATATCAATGTTAGGTATTAAGACTAAATCTATTTCCTTGGGAATTGTTCTCACGGCTTCTTCATTATTTTTCATTCTTAGTAACTTAGGCGTTTGGTATTTTTATTATCCACTTAATTGGGCAGGTTTTACTAGTTGCTTTATTCTGGCTATTCCCTTCTTTGTGAATTCATTAATGGGTGATCTATTCTATACTTCTGTACTACAGTTTTCATATAAAAAATTTATAGAATCATCTTTTACACTAATTAAATAGATTTAATATTTACTTCGAAGGTTTTTTAATAAAGATTAAAAGAAAATTTGGTAGAAATCCTAAAATGAATCCCCAACTCCTGACTTAGTTCCAAAGGAGTTCTTTAAACACTTCTTTTGTCACTATTACTTTTTAATTTGGAGTTAGTTTAAAGGTTTAATTCAGCAGACCAACTGATAGTATTAGCGTGCTTTAAACCTCGAAAAAAAATTTTATAAAATACATTTTGAAATCTAATAGTGAATCTTAGTTATTCTTTTGAATAAAACTTAATGGAATTACTTTATCTGAAAACATACGCCGACGTTTTAATAGTTGAGGATCTTCAATAAGAAATTTTCTGGATAACAATGCCTTTGGAATATTGTATTTATCTGTTGTGCCCTCAATTAAATTTAAGACAGTTGCTAAGAAGGGTTCGTTTTTGTCTCCAAGGGTTCCCATATTTTGTAAATCTTCTTCTATTAATCTTGAGGGTTCTAGACCGTCTGCATAATCAGCAAATCCCTCACTATTTGCAATTTTCAGAACAATGGGTTGCATAGCATAACGATGATCAGGATTTCGTGTACCATCATTATCTATATAATCATAAACAGTTATTGACCCTACATTTTTACCAACGGTTTGCTCTCCAATGTGAATGACTTCAATTAGTGGTGCAAGGCCGTTAATTAATAATTCACTTGCAGAAGCAGATTCTGAAGTTGTCAAAATAAAAACTCTATTTAATTCTAATGAATTAATAGGTTCTCCGTCAGAAAGAACATTAACAAAACGATTTTTTTGACTATCAGAACCGTATTTCTCTAAAAAATATGCATCTAGTTTTGAGTTCCATAATTCATTGGAAAATACTTCGCCAGTTAATTGCCCAGTAATCATACTGGCAAGCTCGACACAATTTCGAACAGATCCACCACCATTATATCTTAAATCAATCACTAAGTCAATGATTCCAGTTGTTTTAAATTCAGCAAAAATTTTATTTAAATCATTGCTTTTAGTGGCTACAAATTGATTGTACATTAAATAACCAACATTTCCAACATCTGTAGAAACAATTTTCGAAACTTGAATAGGGTTAGTTTCAAAATTTTCTTCTTTAGTTAATTCAACTACTACTCCATTATTTGATATTATTCCGTTTTTAATAGAAACCATATTTAGAGAGTATGTTAAGTTATCACTAAACAATAAATCTCTGTAATTATTAACGGTTAGTGATGTGCCATTAACACCATTAAAGAAATCTCCACGGCGGATATTTTTTTCAGAAGCATTAGATCCTTCTAAAATATATTTTACAAAACCAATTACTTGGTTACAATTTTCACAAGCCAGAAGTAATCCAAACTCAACACCATTTGAGGCAACAATACCTTGTAGACTATTTTCCAGCTCTAAATAATCGTCTTGAATCCAACTAAAGCGATCGTCGGGATGTTTTAAAGATTCAAAAAAAGTTTCAGGCACTAAATTGTTATTAATATATTTTGCATACCCTTTTGAATCTTGAAGTAGAGTGTCAGAAAGAGCATCAACTTCTTCTTGCCAATAATAGAACTCATTCAACCCTTTCCATACGAAATCACTTATTTGTAAGTCTCCCTCAAGGCTTATGAAATTATCATCAGAATCTCCATTGGAACTAAGTGAGGAATCTTCTGAATCTATAGGGTCTTTTTTACATCCTTGAAAAGTGAATACAAGTAAGGACAAGGATAAAAAAAAAGAAGTCACTAATTTTAGATGCTTATACATCATGATGCAAAGGATTTAATACAAATAAACATTCAAATTTATTGAAAAGTATTGATTTTACATTGTTTTTTTTTAATGGTGTAACAAAATAGACGTTAAATTCGTCTGTAAATTATAAAAACAAAAATGTGCAGTTGATTGCTGACAAAAATATTAAATAAATAATCATGAAAAATCTATCACTTGTATTAATTGTGTTTATGTTAAGCTTATCGGTAAAAGGGCAATCCATTTTTGAACGTTTTGCCGACTATGATGATGTTTCGCTAGTCTCAATAAGTCCTAAAATGTTTAAAATGCTGGGGCAATTGAGTGTTAGTTTAGATGATCCTGAAGCACAAGAATATATAGATATGGTTTCAAGTATAGAGAATTTTAAAGTTCTAATTTCAGGGAATGATGAAGTTACTGATGCAATGTCAAAATGGGCAGCGGAACAGCTTTCTTCAAAAGATTTAGAAGAACTCATGACCATTAAAGATGCGGATGCAGATGTTGCGTTTTATGTGAAAAGTGGAAAGTCGGATGATCGTGTTGAAAAATTAATCATGTATGTAAATGGTGTTAATCCAAAAATCATGAAAGATTCACCCCTTGGTGAACGTACGGTGGAAACTATAATATTGTTAATTGAGGGTAATATTGATTTAAAGCAAATTTCGAAACTTACAGATCAAATGAGCCTTCCAGGTGGAAAACAATTAAGAAAAGCTTCTGGTGTTCCTCCATTTACTCCAGCTCCACCTAAGATAACCATCAAACCTAATAAATCATTATAAATGAAAAAGATATCACTATTGTGGATTCTATTAATTTTAGGTATAGTAACATCATCATGTAATAAAAGAGTTATCCTTTAGTCTTATTATGTTGACAAAATGGAAGATGCTTCGTTTTTAATTGTCAATGTCCCTTTTAAATTAGAAAGTTTTTTTAAACAAAACTTATCTGAAGATGAGCAGTTGACTGTTTCTAGTATTGATAAGCTTAATTTGTTGCTTTTTCGCCCTAAAAAAGATCAAATTGAAAATTATCAAAAGGAGTTAGTTGTGATATCGGAAATTCTTGATCAAGAACGTTACCAACATTTAATGAATTTTAGAGCTTTTGAAAAAGCAGAAGGAGCTTTTCTATTCGAGGGAACAACCCAAGCAATAGAGGAAGGAATTATATTTTTAAAAAATGGGAGAAAAAGGTTTCGGAGTACTAAGAATTTTAGGCAGTGATATTAATCCAGCCTCTTTAGTGACTTTAGTAAAAAAAGTTGAACCAAATTTATTTAAACAACAACTAAAATTTTCTTTTGGATCTAAAGAAGGATTGTTTTCTGATGAAAAGTAAGATTAAATTCCAGTATAATTAAAAGGAGTAATTGTTTTAAGCTGAGATTTTAAATTTTCATCTATTTCAAGACTTCCAATAAATTGTTGAATAGCATCTCTATTAATGGCTGAATTAGTCCGTGTAAGTTCTTTTAGTGCTTCATAAGGATTTGGATAGCCTTCTTTTCTTAAAATAGTTTGGATACCCTCAGCAACTACAGCCCAATTTGCATTAAGATCATCTTCGATTTTAGTAATATTCACTAATAATTTTCCTAAACCTTTTTGAGTTGATTGAAATCCAATAAGAGTATGTCCAAAGGGAACTCCAACATTTCTTAGTACAGTACTATCGGTAAGATCACGTTGTAGTCTTGATACAGGAAGTTTTGCTGCTAAAAATTCAAATATTGCATTGGCCATACTTAAATTCCCTTCTGAATTTTCAAAATCTATTGGATTTACTTTGTGAGGCATTGCAGAAGAACCAATTTCATTAGCAGTGATTTTTTGTTTAAAGTAATCCATAGAAATATACTGCCATAGATCTCTGTTTAAGTCTATGATAATAGTATTAATTCGCTTCATATTATCACACAAAGCAGCAAAAGAATCGTAATGTTCAATTTGTGTAGTAGGGAAAGAGTAGTTTAATCCTAATGTCTTTTCTACAAAATGTGTTCCAAAGGCTTTCCAGTCATAATTAGGATAAGCTACTTTATGAGCATTAAAATTACCAGTAGCACCAGAAAATTTTGCGCCAAAATGAAGTGACAACAACATTTTTTTCTGTCTTTTTAAGCGTTCTGAAAAAACATCAATTTCTTTTCCAAGGCGAGTGGGAGAGGCAGGTTGTCCGTGTGTTCTAGCTAATAAAGGAATATCCTTATATTCAACAACTAATCCATCTAATTGAACAATTAGTTCTTCCAAAAGTGGAAGGTATACTTCATTTACTGCATTTTTAATAGACAGTGGTATTGCAGTATTGTTAATGTCCTGTGATGTTAACCCAAAATGAATAAATTCTTTGTAAGGTTGTAGTTCAAGTTTATCAAATTCTTTTTTGATAAAATATTCTACCGCTTTAACATCATGATTAGTAGTACTTTCAATTTCTTTAATATCTAGAGCATCTTCTGGACTAAAGTGTAAATAAATACTACGTAGTTCCTCAAAAAGTGAGGGGTTAAAGTCAGCTAATTGAGGAAGAGGTAATTTACACAGCTCAATAAAGTATTCAATTTCAATTTGAACACGATATTTTATTAGTGCTTCTTCGGAGAAATAGCCAGCAAGTGATTTTGTTTTAGATCGGTACCGACCATCAATTGGCGAGATGGCGTTAAGTGCGGTAAGTAACATGTTATTTTATTAGTAAAGCAAAGATACGTTGAAAATAAGAGGAGATGAAATTAATTTTTAAAAACGGTTCTATTTGATGGATATATTTATCAAGTTAAGGATCATTTCTAGAAGTCAACAAGGAATTTAAGTGAGTTTAATTTTTTTAAAAGTATGTTTAAAGTTGAAAAATTTTATATTCTTCATAACATTTACTGATTCCTTCAAGAATTTGAAGGTCATTTCCTTCTTTTATAAATGCATCTGAATAATTACAATTTCTCAATATTTCATCAATATCAATTCTTTTTAGTCCCAAAAGTTGCATCAAAACTTGGCGATCAAATTTTGAAGCTAAAAGATTATTAATTTCATTATCCTCACGCATTTTTTTGAGTTTCCTCATTTGCGCTGGATTTTTACCGAAAAGATTATGTAGGAAATCAGCGGGATTAAAAACGTTTCCTAAAACTTTTGAAATAGCACTTGGATTTCTTGATCCTGATTCATAACCTCTATTAGGCAAACCTGAAATACTATACCTTCGAGCTGTATTAATGGGGGCGTTTCTAACATCAATATCAAGGTATCCTGTAAGCTTGTATGGTCGTATAATGATTTCTTCTAATGCAAATGCCAATTCAGTCATTTTAAAGCTGGCATTTCCAAACTTCAGCATGTCGTTAGTTACAGCTATTTTAAGAGGTTTATATCCAAGGTATGACAGGTATAATGTATCTTTTACTTTTACCTCAATTTCAAAGTTTCCCTTTTGATTAGTTATCGTTCCAATTACCTGTGTTAAATTTAAAACATGAACACTTGGCATTGACAAACCTGTTGTTTCGTTTTCTACTCGTGCACTGAAAGTTTCTTGACCTTTGGAATTGAAAAACACCAATAAAAAAAAAGCAACCCAAATCTTTTTCATGTTATAAAATTAACTAAAAATCGGTTAAAATATTCTCACTAAGACCCTTAATATTATTATAATTTTAAAGTAGTTAGTAGTTCTGTCAAAAATTTTTGAGTAGCCAATGCCCGATGACTAATTTTATTCTTTACGGTATCGCCCAATTCTGCGAACGTTTTCGTATATCCTTCTGGAATGAAAATTGGATCATAACCAAAACCATGATTACCACGTTTTTCAAAAATCAAATTCCCAATTACTTTTCCTTCATAAATAGTAGTCTTAGAGCCAAATGAAGATGCTATGACGGTTCTGAACTGAGCTTTTGTTGATTCTTTATTGCTAAGTTCTTTCCATATTTTCTTGATGTTATCTTCATTATTTTTTTTATCACCAGCATATCTGGCTGAGTATACGCCTGGCGAACCACCCAAAGCATCTACTTCCAATCCAGAATCATCTGCAAAGCAATCTAAGCCATATTTATATTTTATAAAGTTTGCTTTTAATTTGGCATTTTCTTCAAGAGTAGTACCTGTTTCCTCAATTTCTTCATGACAATTAATATCGGTCAAGCTAAGTATTGAGATATTTGAAGGTAAAAGCTTTTTAAGTTCTTCTACTTTGTGTTGATTGTGGGTAGCAAAAATTAATTTCATTTATAATCTAGTTGTTGTGATAAGGATGGTTATTTATAATAGTAAAGGCCCTATATAATTGTTCACAAAAAAATAAGCGTGCCATTTGGTGTGAAAAAGTCATTTTCGATAAACACATAAGCTTAGGGTATTTTTGATACAGCTGATCTGTAAAACCATATGCACCACCAATAACAAAAACAATTCTTTTAGTACCTGAGATCATATGTTGTTCAATCTGTTTTGAAAATTCAGTTGAAGTGTATGATTTCCCTTTTTCATCTAACAAATAAACTTCATCTTCCACTTTTATTTTTTGTGTAATAAGCCGAGCTTCTTCAATTTTAATTTCTTTTGGGTTTACCTTCTTTTTGGCTTTAGCATTAGGTAGATAATGTATTGAAAATTTAACATAATGTTTTAAACGTTTTGTATAATCATCAACAGCAGATGTCCAAAAAGTACGATCTGTTTTTCCAACACATAGCAATTGAATTTTCATTATACAAAGATACAAAGCCTTCGGATTTTTTAAGGATTTATATCCTCATATGATTTTGCGGTCTATCTTTGTAGAAGATAAAAAAATGACTTAATGTCAAAAATCATTCAAAATCCTGTGATTAAATCAATTATAGCTTTTTTGAAAGCCATAAAACTCCCTGGTTTTCGTGGATTTTCTATTTATGATTTATTCGAGATGTATTTTAAAGGAATTATTGAAGGGGCTCTTTCTTACAGAGCAGGTAGTATCGCTTTTAGCTTTTTTATGGCCTTATTTCCTTTTTTGTTGTTTATTCTTAATTTGATTCCTTTTGTTGATATGATTCCTTTTATTAAGATTGACAACTTTGATCAAACTTTTTTAAGTTACATTGAATTGTTTCTTCCCTCAGAAACACAAACGTTTTTTACAAGTATTTTCGACGATATAAAAAACAAACCACGTGGTGGACTACTTTCTTCAGTTTTTTTACTTTCTATTTTTCTTTCTGCAAACGGTGTTTCCGCTATTTTTGGAAGCTTTGAGGTTTCGTATCATGTTGCTTTTTCAAGGAATTTTTTTCGTCAATACCTTCTTTCTGTTGGGGTAAGCATCGTTCTTGCTTTCCTCTCTTTATTTGCGGTTATCATCTTTTTTTATTTTGAATTTTATATACTAAACAATCTGGAATCTTTAGTCCCATCTGAAATAAGATTAACCCGAATGGGTCAGTTTGCCTTTTTTGGTCTTTTTGCTTATCTGACCGTTAGTATTCTTTACTTTTTTGGAACAATAGAGGGTCGAAAAATTCGTTTTTTCTCACCAGGTGCTCTTATGACCACATTATTATTTTTTTTAACTACTTATGGTTTTGGTATTTATATTGATAATTTTTCAACCTATAATCAGCTCTATGGATCCATTGGTGCTCTTTTAATTTTTCTTCTTTATATCTGGATGAATTCAAACATTCTTCTTTTGGGTTTTGAACTCAATGCAACCTTAACTCGATTTAAGAGAGAGCCAAAATTAAGTCCAAATGAATAATAAAATAGAAGTTACTTCTAATGGTTTTTTAGACGTTATTCTTCCTTTGGCTTTGCCAAAACCCTACACTTATAAAATTACAAAAGCTCAGTTTAAAAATTTAGGTCCAGGGTATCGTGTGGCTGTTCCTTTCGGGAAAAGAAAAATATATACGGCCTTAGTAATTAAAGTGCACAATGTAGCTCCCCAGACATATGAGGCTAAACCTATAGTCACGATTTTAGATAAGGTGGCAACGGTTACTTCTTTTCAATTAGATTTTTGGAAATGGATGGCTTCTTATTATATGTGTACTCAAGGGGAAATAATGCGCGCTTGTTTACCTGCGGCACTTATGATTGAAAGTGAGACCTTGTTGGTAAAATGTGAGGCTTCTGAGGAACAGCTGGCGATTCTTTCTGACGCTCAATATTTAGTATATGAGGCTCTTCAAAAACAATCTCTTACGTTGGATGAAATTAGTAAGATAATAGACCGTAAACAAGTAATGGCATTGGTTATGGGGATGCTTAAAGAAGGTGTTGCTCAGATACACCAGCGTTTAGAAGAAAAGTTTAAACCGAAAAAAGTTCGATATGTTAAGCTTTCAGAATCGTATCATCAAGAAGACAAACTACAAACTCTTTTTAAGCAACTCCAGAAAGCACCGAAACAATTAGCCCTAATCATTGGAATTTTTTCTGAACGAGAAGCAATAAAAGATTGGAAAAAAGTATCTGATTTAAAAGCCAAAACAGGAGCAACAAGTGGACATATTAAATCTCTTTTGGATAAGAATATATTTGAAGAAAATTATCAAGAAGAACACCGTATTTTGATCCGAAAAACACAAAATGAACCCGAATTAAAGACATTGTCTACAGCACAGCAAATTGCTTTAGATAAAATTAAAGTGGCCATTCAATATAAAAATGTAGTGTTATTTGAGGGAGTTACTTCTTCTGGAAAAACAGAGGTTTATATAAAACTGATTGAAGATTTATTATTAAAAGGGAAGCAAGTGCTATATCTTTTACCTGAAATATCACTTACTTCTCAAATTGTAAATAGATTAGCAGCAAGATTTGGCTCACAAGTGGAGGTATACCATTCTAAATTTTCAATTCATGAACGAACAGAAGTCTGGCAGAAAGTTCTTGATAATGAAGGAAAGGGTCAGGTAATTGTTGGTGCACGGTCTGCTGTTTTATTACCTTTTCAATCTTTAGGATTAGTGATTGTAGATGAAGAACATGAGAATTCTTATAAACAATTTGATCCTGCACCGCGCTATCAAGCTCGTGATAGTGCTATATATTTAGCAAATTCAATGAAGGCTAAAGTCCTTTTAGGATCTGCAACTCCTTCTTTAGAAACGGCAGAAAATGTCAGAAATAAAAAGTATGGTTGGGTTACATTGACCGAACGCTACGGAGGGGTAGCGCTTCCTGCAATTAAGTTAATAGATTTGAAAGAGGCACATCGAAAAAAAAAAACGAAAGGGATGTTTTCAAGCCAATTAATTCAAGCAATTAAAGAAACTTTATCTGCTGGAAAACAAGTCATTTTATTTCAAAACCGACGTGGGTATGCACCTATTTCTGAATGTACAAGTTGTGGTCACTCTCCGCAATGTGTTCAATGTGATGTGTCACTTACTTATCATCAAACACAACAAAAATTACGATGCCACTATTGTGGTTATAATTTACCAATGCCCGTTCAATGTCACGCTTGTGGAATGCCCTCTTTAACAACCAAAGGAGTTGGTACACAACAAATCGAAGAACAAGTCAAAGAAATTTTTCCTGAAACTAACGTAGGTAGGATGGACTGGGATAGTACACGTGGTAAATGGGGTTTTGATACAATTATTGATGCTTTTATGCAAGAGCGTATTCAGGTACTTGTAGGAACACAAATGGTAGTTAAGGGCTTAGATTTTAAAAATGTATTGTTGGTAGGGGTTATTAATGCAGATCACGTATTAAATTTCCCTGACTTTAGAGCACATGAAAGAAGTTATCAAATGCTCTGTCAGGTTGCTGGAAGGGCAGGAAGATCTGATCAAAAAGGACAGGTTTTAATTCAAACTTATCAACCCGAGCATCCAACATTAAAACAGGTAATTAGTCATGATTATGAAAGTTTATATCTAAGTCAACGTATAGAACGACATAAATATAAATATCCTCCATATTATAGAATGATTCGAATTACGTTTAAAAGCAGACAATTCGAAACTGTAAATATGGCCTCTGATTGGTTTTCAAATGTGGTAAAACAATCATATAAAGGAACTGTTTTAGGTCCAGTTTTTCCTGCAGTTGCTAGGGTAAGAAATTTATATATTAAACAACTCTTGGTGAAGATCGATCATGATTTACCTTCTAAAGAATTGAAAAGACTTTTGGAAAGAACCCACAAAAGCTTTCAAGCTATTGCCGCCTTTAGAAATACTAGAATAAACTTTGATGTAGACCCCTATTGATATCTGGCAACAGATTCATGAAATTATTTTTTCAAAAAAATGAGTTAGATAAAATCCTTATATAAAATTTGAATCAATGTTTATATAGTCTAGAAGTGTTTTTGAGGTGTATTAAAAACTTTATTTTAAATGTATCTTTATTTGGTTTACTGTACTTATTACTCTATTTTTGCCGATCAAAATTAAAGTTATGAACCAATACGAAACTGTTTTCATTTTAAATCCCGTTCTCTCTGAAACTCAGATTGAGGAAGCAGTTCAAAAGTTTATAGAATTTATTAAGTCTCACAAAGGTACTATCACAAGCCAAGAAAATTGGGGACTTAAAAAACTTGCTTATCCTATTGAGAATAAGAAAAGTGGCTTCTATCATCTTTTTGAATTTGCTATACCAAATGAGGCTATAACACCCTTAGAGATTGAATTTCGCCGAGACGAACGCATCATGCGTTACCTTACTGTTAAATTAGATAAGCACGCTTTAGCGTGGGCAGAAAAAAGAAGAAAAAAAAACAAAGCAAAATCAAAAGCATAAGTAATGTCTAAGATAGAAGAACAAAACTCAGGGAAAAAAGAAGGTGAAATCAGATATTTAACACCGTTAAATATTGATACAAATACTCAGAAAAAATACTGTCGTTTTAAACGTTCAGGTATTAAACATATTGATTACAAAGACCCAGATTTTTTAATCAAGTTTGTAAATGAGCAGGGTAAAATTTTACCAAGAAGATTAACAGGTACTTCGTTGAAATATCAACGTAAAGTTTCTGTGGCCGTTAAAAGAGCACGTCATTTGGCTTTAATGCCTTATGTTGCTGATATGTTAAAATAAAAAACTCTCATCATGGAATTAATATTAAAAGAAGACGTTCAAAACCTTGGATTTAAAGATGAAATAGTGAGTGTAAAAAATGGTTACGGTCGTAACTTTCTTATACCTAAAGGGAAGGGAGTAATGGCTACCGTTTCTGCTCGCAAAGTTCTCGCTGAAAATCTCAAGCAACGTGCGTTTAAAGAAAAATCAATTATTGACGAAGCTAAAGCAAGAGCAGAGAAAATTAAAGCCCTTGAAATTAAGTTACCATCCAAAGTAGGTTCTGGTGACAAATTATTTGGATCAATATCTAATATTGATCTTGCTTCAGCCATCAGTTCAAAAGCTTTAGAGTTAGATAAGAAATTCATTACTTTACCAGGAAAAACAATCAAACGTTTAGGTAAATATGAAGCGACTATTCGATTACATCGTGAGGTAAGTTTTGAATTACCGTTTGAAATTATTCCAGATACAAAAGCAAAAGCAAAAGCATAATTATTTATAAGCCCACATTTATGTGGGCTTTTTTATTCCAAACATGCAGGGATGAAATTCCATCGACTTTCTGAAGCTCAATTTCATGAAATGCATGAAGAATTTTCTGTATTCCTCGCAAGCAATAGTATTGACAAAAAAAAATGGGAACGAATTAAGTCCGAGGTACCTGAGAAAGTTACTTTTTTACTTGATAAATTTAGTGACTTAGTCTGGGAGAAAATTTTGAATCAATGTAATTATTTAGAATTCAGTACCCCCTCACAACTTTTTTTGTTTCATACCAAAAAAAACAGTGTCGATGTATTAGTAGTTAAATCATTAGATATAGTCCAAGACTTATCAACCCCTATAGGTTTTCAATGGATGCTTAAAAATATATCCTCAGATTATATTTCGTTATTTAATGCTTCCAAAATCTATACGCCTAATCGTACTGACTTTATTTATTCTTATTTAAAGAAGGGGGCTGTTCTTTCTGATGGTCAATATTTTAAGCATCTAAAAAGTTATTTTCCCAATTCGATAAAATAGAAGATATTTACAGTACATTATTCATTATGGCAATTAAACCAGGAACATTAAAAGGAACTCGAGATTTTTCTTCATCAGAAATTTCTAAAAGAAATTATATAAAGAAAATTCTTCAAAATGTTTTTGAAAAATTTAGTTTTCAGCCTATAGAAACCCCTTCTTTTGAGCGATTAGAGACATTTACAGGTGTTTATGGTGAAGAAGGAGATCGTTTAGTTTTTAAGCTATTAAATTCCGGAGAAAAGGTAAAAAATGCTGATACAGAAGCGCTTGCTGCTGGACACTATCAAAAATTCTCACGCTCTCTTTCTGAAAAAGCTTTACGATACGATTTAACGGTTCCATTTGCACGTTACGTTGCTCAACATCAAAATGAGTTATCCTTTCCATTTAGGCGCTACCAGATACAGCCTGTTTGGCGAGCAGATAGACCACAGCATGGAAGATTTCAGGAATTCTATCAATGTGACGCAGATATAGTTGGTGATCGTTCTTTATGGCAAGAGGTCGAGGTTTTATCATTATATGACAGGGCTTTTACAGATTTGAAAATTGAAGGAGTTCATTTAAAAATAAACCATCGAAAAATATTGGCTGGAATTGTTTCAAAACTTGGAGCTAAAGAACGTTTAGTAGATTTTACAATAGCTTTAGATAAAATTGATAAAATCGGAAAAGAGGGTGTTTTTAAAGAGTTAGTAGCAAAAGGATTTTCTCAAGATGCACTTGCTTTATTAGATAAGCTACTTTCAATATCAGGAAGTAATTCGAAACAGTTAGCAGCACTCAAAGATATATTATCTGAAGAACCCGAAGGTCTTGAAGGAATTCAAGAATTAGAATTTATTTTAAAACATTTAAAGAATACATCACTATCCACAGTTCTATTAGATTTTGATTTAACCCTTGCTAGAGGCCTGCATTACTACACCGGAATGATAGTTGAAGTAAGTGCTCCTGAGGCTGTTAAAATGGGCTCAATTGGTGGAGGTGGACGCTATGATGACTTAACATCTGCTTTTGGGTTAAAAAACATGAGTGGTATTGGTGTTTCTTTTGGTTTTGAAAGAATTTATTTAGTTATGGAAGCTTTAAATCTTTTTCCAAAGGAATTATTATTTACAACCGAGGTGTTATTTACTAATTTTGGTTCAAAAGCTGCTACTATTTCATACTCTTGCGTTTCAATACTTAGGAAGCAAAATATATCATGTGAATTATATCCTACAGAAGCTAAATTAAAAAAGCAACTAGGTTATGCAGATCAAAAAAATATTCAAAAAGTTGTGCTCATTGGTGAAGCAGAAGTAAGTCAACAAACCTTTATTTTAAAAGATATGGAAAGTGGAGTACAAAGTTCACATCCCATTAAAGAATTAATAGCTATTTTTTCTTAGCCTTTATTTTCAGTAGATAATGTAGGTTTTGAACAGGGCTGGAATGGCTATTTAAGTAATGTGCTTAATTTTCCATTAGCTCTTTTTTTTTGAATATATATAAGATTTACGACTTTTAAAATCACTTGTTCTCTAATAATCCAAATGCTTTATTTAATTTTAACAATCAAATTTACTCAACCAACAGTAAAACTGGTGTAGAAATAAAAGCAATGTCTTTCACCATTTTTTTAATCTTGTTTTAGTGTAAAATCAGCTAAAAATTAAAGGAACCACAGGATATATTTGGCATCGAAGAAAGTCAAGGGACTTTAGTAACAGGTAATGACAAAAGAAGAAAAATGTTATAGCCTTTTACTTAAGGGTCAGGACGATTTAGTTAATTACATAAACATTTAGGCACAAAAACTAAATTAGTATTCGCTAAAATAATCTAGTTGAATTTTTTCTTTTTAAAATTTTTCTTTGGAGAAAATGTTTTGCCTTTTTTCGTAAGTTCAACACTTACCTTTCTATCATCCATTATAAGATTATCAAAAGCTTTTAGAACTAAATCTCTGTGTTTTTTATGGGTGGAGAAAAATGAAAAATTCTTCATTACTTCTACTTGAAATACATCATCTTGCTCTAAACTCAAGAAGGATCTAAGAAAATCTTTTAATGTGGTCCATTCGTATTGATCTCGTGCACCAACATTAATAAAGAATCGGTCTTTATCTTCTGGTGCATTTATCTTACGATCACTTCTTTCAAAGCTTCTGTCAGAACTCCTGTCGGAGCGCCTAGAACTTCTCTCAGAACGCCCTTCACCACTAAACTCTAGAGCCTTTGGATGCAGATCAAAGGATTTAAACTCTTTAGACAAGATTAACTCGATTAATGTTTCCTTTGTTAACTCTTCAAAAGCATTTATTACCTTGGGTAAGTGGTTATGTAAATCACTTTTAATAGGTGTAGTTTTAACTTGTTCTACCCAGTGGTTTATTTTAGAGGTGAAGACTTCTTCAGCAGAGGGCATTTGAATCTCTGAAAGCTTTGTTTGTAATTTGTTTTCAATTGACTTAATTTTTCTACGGTCAGATTTGGTAACAAAAATAATTGAGGTTCCTTTTTTACCAGCTCTACCAGTACGTCCACTTCTGTGGGTATACACTTCAGTCTCATCTGGAAGTTGATAATTTATTACATGAGTAATATCATCTACATCAATTCCTCTTGCTGCTACATCGGTAGCAACCAAGAGCTGTATTCTTTTCTTTCGAAATGACTGCATTACAATATCACGTTGGTTCTGACTTAAGTCACCGTGAATAGCTGCTGCCTTATAACCGTCTTGGATTAATTTATCAGCTACTTTTTGAGTTTCAATTTTTGTACGACAAAAAACAACTCCAAAAATATCTGTATTCATACTTACTACTGCTCTTAAAGCAGCATAGCGCTCTCTTCCAGGAACAATAAAATATTGGTGTTCAATATTCTTTGCACTTGAGTTTTTAGTCCCAACAGTAATTTCTTGTGGGTTATTCATGAATTTTTTAGCAATTCTGTTTACCTCTGGAGGCATTGTTGCTGAAAAAAGCCATGAATTTTTATCGTTTGGTGTGTGTGTTAAAATGTCTTTTATGTCTTCATAAAAGCCCATATTAAGCATTTCATCAGCTTCGTCTAACACGCAATATTTTATAGCACTAATATCAACAAGTCTTCGCTTGATCATGTCTTTTAAACGTCCAGGAGTAGCGACTACAATTTGGGCTCCCCTTTTAATCTTATTTGCTTGTTCTTGGATATTTGCACCTCCATAAATTGCAACAACATTTACTCCTTTAATTGCTTTTCCATATTCTACCATATCATTTGTGATTTGGATACACAATTCTCGGGTGGGAGATAAAATAAGTCCCTGTGTCCTTCTATTAGTAGAGTCAATTCTTTGGAGCATTGGAAAGCCAAACGCAGCAGTTTTACCAGTACCAGTCTGTGCTAAAGCAACTAGATCCGTGTCTTGTTCTAGTAATATTGGAATTACTTTGTCTTGAACATCCGTTGGAGTTTCGAATCCTAGCTTTTCAACGGCTTTTAGAAGTTCTGCGTTGAGTCCTAGAGACTTAAAAGTTGTCATATATTGTATTCTGCGTGCAAAAGTAGTCTAAATTAAGTAGTTAGAACTTCTTTTGTGACATATTTTAAATTACAATATACTTATAACAAAAAATCCTACTGTTAAAGCAGGATTTTTTTAGTTTGTATTTTAATAGTTATTACATAGTAAAGCCTTCTCGATAGTCTCGAGTTACAAACTGATTTGCGGCATCTAGGTTTGTGACTCTCATTTTTTCACCATCCCATAGGAGCTTTTTACGTGCATAGTAATCCATTTTTCCATTTTCTTTTTCTTCACGAAGCATAAAACTTCTAATGGCTAAATTCCCCATCAAAACAGTTTCTGTCATAGGTCCAGCATAATCAAAAGAAGAGGTTAGCCCCATATGTTCCTTACTATTAAAACCAGCTTTACATGCATCTACCCATTTCCGCTGGTGACCATATTCTGGTTCTATCATTTCTTCAACTTCAGGGCCAAATTCTGTAGTACCGTCATAACGATATAATTTTGGCATTAAGGGTGAACTGTCGTTAATGTTGGTAGTAATAATACCTTTCTCACCAATCATCATAACCCCATTAGCACTATCATCACCTCCAATATCACTATTTGCAGGAATAATATCTGGGTGAGGGGGGCGAATTCCACCATCGCTCCAGCTCATTTTAATAGGTGATTTGCTTTTCTCTGTTGCACCAAAATTTATGCTAATTAAAGAGGAGGGAGGACATCCTTCTGGAAGATAGTCAGCCGTCCACATTTTAGAATAAACACTTCCAATACTACATTCTGCAGAGGTTGGATACTTTAATCCTAAAGTACGGAACGGAATGTCTATAAGATGACATCCAACATCTCCTAGGGCACCAGTTCCATAGTCCCACCATCCACGCCAGCTGAACGGGTGCATGTTAGGAGTATATGGTTTTTCTTTTGCAGGTCCGAGCCATAAATCCCAATTTAAGGCATCAGGTTTCATACTAGAGTTTGATTTTGGCATGGCAACTCCTTGAGGCCAAACAGGCCGATTAGTCCATATTTTAACTTCAGAAATTGCACCGACAGCATTAGTGTCAATCCAATTTTGGACCATATTTAACAGTGGATTTGACCCACCTTGGTTCCCCATTTGAGTAACAACTTTTTGATCACGTGCCATTTTTGTCAGGATTCTTGCTTCACTAATGTTGTGCGTCATAGGTTTTTGAACATAAACATGCTTTCCACGTTGCATAGCAAATGCAGCAGCAGGTCCATGTAAATGATCTGGAGTTGATATAGTTACTGCATCTATATCTTTTTCTTTATCGAGCATTTCACGATAATCGGCATAATGTTTTGCTTTAGGAAATTTTTTGGCCGTTCTTGAGGCACTACCCGAAAAATCAACATCACAAAGTGCGACTACACGTTCTCTTCCCTTTACAGAGGCATTGCTAATATCACTAGCACCTTTTCCTCCAGAACCAATAGCGGCAAGATTAAGTTGATCACTTGGTGCAATAAAACCTGGACCACCAAGAACGTTCCTTGGAACTATCATGATAGATGAGGCGACTAATCCCTTTTTAATAAAATTTCGTCTTGAATCTTTTTTATTCTTTTTCATTTTCCTATTAATTTTTCGATCTATAAATATAGATATTTTTATGTAAATTAATATTGAAGGGTTTTTATATTATTTAGATGAATTCATCATTTTTTATTGAGGCTGATTTAGTCGTAATATTTAAAAAAATAATTTTTCATAACATAAGAAAGATGATAATATTTTAGGACCTCTTTCAAACCTAACTTTTAATTTCTGAGAATTTATATGCTATATTTGAGTATACAATTCTAACTCATGAAAAATTCCCTTAAACTTATTACACTTTATCTTGTTGCTTTCTCTTCAACATTAAATGCACAGAAATTTACAGATACAATTTTAAAAGCAGAGGTTTTTTCAAGTATTCAATCACTTAAAATAGGGTCTCAAAATTTAAAATTTCATGCAAAAGCTGGCACAATGGAGCTACGAGATGAAATGAATAAACCAATTGCTTTACATGGTTTTACAGCTTATTTTAAAGAAGACGGTAATAAAGATAGGCCTATTATTTTTTCTTTTAATGGTGGACCAGGGTCTTCATCTTATTGGTTGCACATGGGTATTATGGGGCCTAAAAGAATTGTGGTAGACGATCCTAATTACAATAAAGCTTCACCATATATTTTAGAAGATAATCCCTATTCTATTTTAGATATAGCAGATGTAGTAATGATGGATCCAATTGGTACTGGATTAAGTGAATTATTGGGAGAAAGTAAAGGCAAAGATTTTTGGGGAGTAGACCAAGATATTAGAGCTACAAGTTTGTTTATAATGCAATTTCTAAAAAAATACGATCGTTTACAGTCACCAAAATACCTTTTAGGAGAAAGCTACGGAACCTTCAGAAATGCAGGTGTAATGAATTATCTATTAGATCGAGGGTTCGCAATGAACGGCGTAGTAATGGTTTCAGCAGTTTTTGACTTAAGAACGTTAACCTTTCCTCCAAATGATGACCTGCCTTATATTGTTCACTTTCCAACCTTCGCGGCAACGGCACACTATCACAAAAAGTTAAATGATGCTATGCAGTCAAAAAAAATCAAGGAATTTCTTGACGAGGTTAGAGAATTTACTGAAAATGAATATACCCCTGCCTTGTTTAAAGGCACAAGATTAACACAAAAGGATAAAATTAAAATTGCTGAAAAGATGGCAGAATATGCTGGCGGTACACCTCAATTTTGGATACGTGCAAATCTTAAGATTAAAGCAAGTGAATATTTTAATGAACTATTACGAGAAGATGGAAAAACAGTTGGAAGATTAGATTCAAGATATATTGGAATTAATGAAAATCCTAACAGTCAATATGGAGGCACAGACCCTCAAAGTGATGCAATTTCTCCTGCATATACTATTGGTTTTTTAGATTATTTATATGGCTCACTTGGGGTTTCAAAAGAATTGAACTATAAAACAAGTGCTAGAGTAGACAAAGATTTTAAGTGGGATTGGAGTCACCGAGGTAATCAAGGATGGGGAACACAAATTGCAATTAACACTTCAATTGACATGGCTAGTGCTATGACTAAAGATCCCAATATGAAGGTTTTGATAATGAATGGATATTATGATCTAGCTACTGTTTTTTATGGTGTTGAACATACGGTTGATCATATGAATTTAGCACCAGAACTTCAAGACAATATTATAATGAAGTATTATGAGTCTGGACATATGATGTACATTCATCCGCCATCTATGAAAAAATTTAAAACGGATTTAGATAATTTCATTAATCTTACCTTAAGATAATTAAGGATCGATTTAACCACTTTTAAACAATAATACCATGAGAAACTCACTAATTTTTTGTTTTATTATAGTTTCTTCTCTTGCTTTTTCTCAACGGGGAAAAACTGGTGACAAAACATTTGCAGATAGATTTCCTCAAGACGCACAAACTCTTTCTAGTGCATCATTAAAAATGGTAAATGAAGTTGATCATGATATTATTGTATTAGTAAGAGATCAAGAAAAGAAATATTTACGGCATGTATATATTCGGAATAATGATGAATATACTTTTTCAGATCTTCCCATTACACGATTATATGTTCAGTTTAAGTCTAAAGAATTTTACTATGAGGATAAAGAATTAACGGTTATAAATTTTGGAGAAAAACATACCTTTAACTTTTTCTTTGATCCTTCAAAAATTCAAAATTATATAATGATTTCGGAAGAAGAATTTTTTAAACCATAGTTTTTCAGCAAAGAAATTTTATTTTCTGTCAGACATATAAATTGGTATTTTTTGTAATAAGCTTAAAATTGCAAGAAGAAAAATTTTATAAATGGGTTTTTAATGAAAAATAATATGTAATAATATTAATGAAATTAACATTCCCAACCCTAGCTTTTTAATCTGATTAGAATCAGAATGAATAAGACTTTTTATCCTTTTAAATTTAGTTTTCGAAAATAACTTTATCATAAAAAAACTTATTAAAATAACCCACATAGCTCTTACAAAATAATTCATATCAGGGAATATGAATTTAAGTATAAGTTGCAAAATAATCGTAGCGAAAAAAGCAACTAAAGTTATTTTATGTTTAGGAGCTACTAAAAATATTGCGGCACATATTAGAACAACAATACCACAGTTGATATAATATCTTAGTTCGTTAAGTGTGTGAGTAAAAGCATCATCAGGATTCGAAAATTTTAAGTTTAATAAAATAATACCGATGGTTGCGCCAGTTGTGAAGCCGAACAAAATTGCTCGTTTTCCAGCATTTATAGTTTGAAGATCTGTAGCGTTTTTATTGATGTATTCTTTATAAATATCAATTGACCACAGTGTAGCCAATGAGTTGAAAGTAGAATCAACTGTACTCATTAGGGATGCAAATAATGCACATAATACCAGCCCTTTAGCTCCCATTGGTAGGTAAGTATTAACAAGATATGGGAATGCCATATCAGGATCAGAGAGGCCATTCTGGCCTAATATACCAACTAATGCAATTCCTGGAACCACAATAATTATGGCCATAAAATATTTCATCAAGCCACCTACAATAAGTCCAATTTGAGCATGTTTAAGACTTTTTGCTGCAAGTGAACGTTGAATCACAGATTGATTAGCACACCAATAATTAATATTCAAAAGGAAGAGTCCGAAAACATGGGTCCACGGTAATTTTTCATGATCCGAAGGGAGATGAAGGTGCATCATTTCTGGAGTTTTTATGTATAACTGAGACCAGCCACCTAATTGGTGCACTGCAATGAACATTACAATTATACCTCCAATAAGTAAAACAACGAATTGAATTATATCAGTCCTTACAACTGCAGTTAGGCCACCAAGATATGTATATATAGTTGAAAAAATACCTAAGACCAAAATTAGAATAGCAATTCTAGTAAGTCGATCTCCATGAATTATAGACAAGTATTTCCCAAAAACGATATCAGCAGCATATGCGCCCCAGAAAAGGGCAGCACCAATAGTAATTGTAGAAAATAAAAGAATATTTGATAGCGAGTATACTAAAGCCACTTTTTTACCTAAACGACTTTTTATAAACTGGGTAATGGTTACTATTTTATCTTTCAAATAATAGGGAACAAAAATGAAAGCTGCAAATAGTATACCTTGTATTGCATTAATTTCTAAACTGGCTTGCGCTAGTCCATAGAGATATGCAGATCCCATCATACCCAAGAATTGATACCCCTGAATATTAGTTGCAATAGTGGAAAAAGCAATAGATGGCCACTTTAAGCTTCTAGAACTCAAAAAGTATTCCTCAGTTGTTACTTCTTTTGTTTGCTTTCCAGATATGGCTACTATAATCACCACTGTAAAATATAAAGCTACTATTAGTAAATCTATCATTTTATATAATTAGTTTAAGCTTTATGCTAAACTCTAGTCCCTGCAGCCAAAGGTGTCAATGGCTCATTAATTGGCATTTTATTTTGTTCTTGAAGTAAAGAAATTGTTTTTAGTTTTGGAAGTACAAGTTTTGCAAATATTTTACATTCCTCTTTATGGGGATATCCAGATAAAATAAATGACCTTATTCCCATTTTCATGTATTTATTTAACTTATTAATGATTTGATCTGGATTACCAACTATGGCTGCACCGCATCCAGATCTGCCTTTACCAATACCTGTCCACAAGTTAGGTTCAATATAGCCATCCTTTTTTGATAAATCTCTCATTTTTTTTTGTCTACTAACCCCTAAGGATTTTGAATCAAGAGCTCTTTCTCTTATTTCCGTTCCCTTTTCAATTTCAAGTTTTGAAATAATACTGTTTGCATATTCACGGGCCTCCTCTTCTGTTTCTCTAACAACCACATGAACACGTAGTCCAAAATCAATTTCACGGTTGAATTTAGCTGCTTTATCACTCAAATTCTCCATTAAAGATTTCAAATTATCTTCTGTTTCAGGCCACATTAAATACACATCACAATGTTCTGCACACAAATCTAAAGCACTTGGAGAATAACCACCAAAGTATAGCATTGGTCCACCATTTTGATAAGGCTTAACGGGGTTTGTAGGTAATTTTAAATTATAGAATTGTCCTTTAAAATTAATTTCTTCTTTATTCCAAGATTGTTTCAGTATTTCGATGACTTCCCTAGAACGCTGATATCTATCCTGTGATGACATATCTTCACCGGGTAAGTTAGATGAAATTATATTTATGGTTAATCTTCCTTTTAAGATGTGATCTATTGTAGACAATGTACGAGCCAACATTGGGGGATGAATTTCTCCACACCGTATTGCGGCTAAAATATTTATATTTTTTGTTAACGGGGATACAGCAGAAACAAATGGCAAAGTGTCCTGGCCAACTTGATATGATGAAGGACATAGAATATTTCGATATCCTAGATCATCTGCTGTAAGTAATATATCAGAGGTATTTTCCCAACTGCTTTTGTACTTTCCATTTCGTTCTCCTAAATATCTATCATCACCATCACAAATCGGTGCAAACCAAGATATTTCAGCTCCTATAAGTTCTTTTGAGCGAATTTTTATTTTTTCTTCCATGCAAAATTATTTAATTACTATTTATAAAATTTAATAATAAATTTAAACTTTCAAGGGGTCTTTCTTCCATTGGTATGTGACCTGTTTTTTGCATTATATTAATTACTGTATTTGGTAATTCTTTTTCAAAAAGTGTAGCATTTGAAACAGGGATCCAAGCATCCTCATTCCCCCAAATAATTTGTGTTGGAGTTGAGATAAACTTTAGTCTATCAGTATAATCTTGGGGTTTTAAAAGCGACCGATCAATAAAAGATTCTCTATTATTTTCTCTTAATACCATATCTCTGTAAGTGTCTATTTTTTTATTAGTTAATTTGGTCTTATCATAGTAAACTTCTTTTAAAGTGTTCTTTATAAAAAACCTTGGTGTAACATACCTAAGCAGTTTATTAATTATTGGAGTTTTTGCTAATTTAATTACAAATGGACTTCCTTTATCCTTATTTATAAATCCTGATGGATTTAAAAGGCATAGCAGTTTAATCTTATCTTGATATTCCGAGGCATAAAACCACGCAATTGCTCCGCCTAAAGAATTCCCTGAAAGAATAAAGTCATCAATTTGAAGGAGTTCAACAAACGAATTAAGAAAATTAGAATAATCTGAAATCAAGTATTTTTTTTCGGGATGGGGTCCAGTCAAACCATAAGCTGGAAGATCTAAACGAATCACCCTATATTTTTTTTTCAACTCTTTTGTCCATTTGTCCCATGTATGTAAAGAAGCACCAGTACCATGTAATAAAACAATAACTTGACCAATTCCTTCGTCACGATAATGGACATCCATTCCATCAATCTGAATAAATTTTGAAAATTGATTAGTATATTTTATTTTTAATTCAGAAACGGGAATATCAGGCGAATGTGAAGCCAATCCTAACAAAAAGGTTACACATAAAAGAATCAGGATTAATGAAGATTTTTTAATTTTCATATTGAAAAAATTTAACAAAATCATTTTTTATTAAGATACTAAGTTTGTTGTAAATATCAATTCTCTATTTTTACTTTAATATTTTATGAATATTTTGGAGTTATGAGAAAATCTTTATTGTCGATAGTATCTTTTTTTGGACTATTTACGGTAAGCTGTTCTAATATTGAATTCAATGAGATAACATCAAAAGTTGTTATTGTTCAGCCAATTGTTATACAATCTGACAATGGCAATCATCCAGCTAAAATCAATTTATCGGAAAAATTAGTAGATAGAGCATATTCAAAAGCGGATATTGACTTTCTGTATTTAGAACCTTTGTATTATAATAATACTAAAGCTAGAGAGGGTAAAATAAATTTAGACAGTATAGTTTCCCTTGCTAAAATAAACAATATTTTAAGAGGGCAAAATGATATAGTTAACATGTTTTTTGTAAATGCTATTGATGGTAATTCAGGACCCACAGGAAGAGGAATGATGAATGGGAATATAGTTTTTATAGCGCTTGGTAATGATGAAAAATCAAATAGTGGGGATTTGGATAGTATGAATGCTTTCGTAGTTGCACATGAGGTCGGCCACAATCTTGGCTTAAAACATGTTGTTGATGATCCAAATATAAATGATTCACTTCCTAATATTCAAGGTGATGGAGATTTTAAAGACAGAATTGATCCAAAATATAGCCTTACAGATTTTCAGATTAAAGAAATATATAATAGTCCTCTAGTTCATTCTAGGATTAGTTTTCTCAGTAAAAACGAAGCAAGTATTGCAATTTTAGATGAATCTTTTGAACCTTATTTTTCTAACCTTCAGGTTAAAGAAATATCAACTTTTGTTCAAGAAAAAGCACCAATAGATATTGATTCTGCAAGAGTATTTGCTAAAAAGAAATTTTCTTCTGCAGTTTTAGATTTTAGCCCTGACGAAAAAGAGGTCTTGTTTTTTGTTGTAAACAAAACCAATAAATGGTTATTGGATAATGAAATTAACTTAATGGCAAATCAACCATGGAGGTTCATTAAAATCGACAATTGGCTTTGTGGAGGTTTTGCTCATACAAGGGGTTCTTTTATCATTATAAGTCAAGCTTATCTTGATCGGTTGACAGTTGACTGGAATGCCGTTATGAGTAAAGAAAAAGAATCAAGATTAGTAACTTCATTAGGAGGTCTATTGGTTCATGAACAAATGCATTCATTACAAAGAACTTTTAAATCTAAATTTGATAGACTTTATTCTAAAAACTGGAATTTTATAAAACATCAAGTCAAAGCCGAAAATGAAATTATAATTGATCAAGTATCGAATCCTGATGCACCAATAGCAGAATGGATAATCCCCGACCCTAAAGACAAAAAAAAATTCTATTGGATCCGAACTTTAATTACAAAAAATGTTGATATTCCTATAATGGGAAGAGATTTTGTCGATATAGCGTTTGAAATAAATAATAAAAACAATACTTATTCAGTGTCAAAGGTAAATGACACGTTGTCATCTATGCCTCTTTCAGATCTTGATTTTTATAATAAATCTTTTCCTGTAAAAAGAGGTCTTGATCATCCAAATGAAATATCAGCTTATATGTTTTCTGATTTTTTTAAAGCTAGATATAATTCAAAGACCCCCTTTTTAAATAAAGATTCAATCTCAAATAATAATTCTAATTTTTTTTTAAAATGGATAAAATCAGAAATGAAATAAATCTCCTAAATGGATAATCATTTTTAAATAATAAAATTTTGATAAAAGAATTTTTTAAGCCACTAAGTCAATGATTAATGTCAATTTTCTATTTCACTTTAATAATTTTGTTAATAGCCACCCAACTTAATCTTAGAATGCAAAATATTATTATGATTTTTTTTAATTCAATTATTGAATTAAAAAAAACTTCACTAAAATTAATTAGAGAAGTTTTTTTGAGTTAATAAAAAAAATGAAGGATTTAATAAATAATATTTATTCTAAAAGAGAAGCATTATAATAAACATCTTCACGAACAATATTACCTTCTTGGTTAAAAGACATTTGACTGTGAACGGGCATCACTTTTATTTCTCCAGATTTTTTATCTTTCAAAGTGAATTTCATCCAAGTTAATGTAACTCCACCGTTTCCTTCGTAATCCAAATAATCTGGATATCCAACTTCGTCAAGTGATACTATATCAAATTGGCTAAATATATTTTTTACGTTTTCAATGTGCTCATCTAATGTTTTAAAATTCTTGTCTATTAAGTTACTGTCATAGATTCTAGCTTTTTTACTAAAATCTTTAAAAGTGGCCTCCATGTCTCCATGTTCAAGATTGTAGTAAATTTGTCTTACTGTCCCAATATTAGGATGGTCTTTATATATAGTTCCATTTTTTATAGTTTCCCTAGATAAACTCCATTTATTCCATGCTGCCTGATTATCAGACCAAAGTAACAGTCTGATTTTCTCACCACTTTTATCAAATATAAAAGTACTGTTTCTAGGTGTTTTAAGTTTAAATCCATTGTTCTTATCCCAAGCTGTTAAAACTTGATAAGTAACAACGTGTAATCCATCTTTTTTATATTCAATTGCATCAGGATATGAAGCCCCTCTGTTTTTAAGTGATATATCAACAAAATTATTATTTATGTATGTTGATTGCCCAACTAAATTATTAATGTCACCAGCTTTGTTGTTGGGATTGTTTGACATTGAATTCCACATTTTAAAATCTTTGGAAACTAAAGATTTTAAAATGGCTATATCTCCTTGTTCATATGCTTTATTAAATTTTTCTGCAATATCAATAGCTGGATGTTTATCAAAAACTTTTCCATTATTCTTTTTTTGTGAAATTCCTATAATTGGAAATAAAATAAGAATTAATAATATTTTTTTCATGTTAAGTGATTTATGATTAATTAAGTTTAAATGTATTAAATAATAATTTATTTTAAAGTAGTAAGTAGATTATTATACTTTCATTAAACAAGTATATATTTGTCAAAATCCGAATTAACTATGAGAAACTTAGTAATAGAAAATATTTCAAAAACTTACCCCAATAACGTAAAAGCATTAAATAATGTGTCTATTAAAATATCTAGTGGTATGTTTGGTTTACTTGGACCAAATGGAGCTGGGAAGTCATCCTTAATGAGGACTATAGCAACATTGCAGGAAGCAGATTCAGGATCAATCTTTTTTGATGACTTAAATGTTTTAGACAGCAGTAAAGAGTTTCGTCAGCAATTGGGATATCTTCCTCAAGAATTTGGAGTATACCCAAGAATAACTGCAGAACAATTATTAGATCATATTGCAACTTTGAAGGGTTTCTCCTCAAAAAAAGAAAGAAAAGAATTAGTTGACTTTCTACTTCAAAAAGTCAACTTATATGACAAGAAAAATAAAAGTGTAAAAGGTTTTTCTGGTGGAATGAAACAAAGGATTGGGATAGCACAATCATTGATAGGTAATCCTAAAATTTTAATTGTTGATGAACCAACTGCTGGACTTGATCCAGGTGAAAGAAATCGATTTTATGACTTACTATCTGATGTTGGGGAAGATGTTATTGTAATTCTTTCAACCCACATAGTAGATGATGTTAGGGAGTTATGTACTCAAATGGCTATAATGAATCATGGTGAAATTGTTTTTAATGGATCTCCTGATGAGGGAATAAATTCTTTAAAGGGTAAGGTTTTTCAAAAACATATATCAAAATCTGAACTTGAAACATACAAGCAAAATCATCAAGTCATTTCAAATAAATTAATAGCGGGTAAGCCAATTATTCATGTGTTAAATAGCACTATTCCAGATAAAACTTTTAAGAAGATTGAGCCATCTCTTGAAGATGTTTTTTTCACTAAGATTCAAAACAAAAAATAATAGATATGTTCAAGATTTTTTTCCTTTCTGAACTAAAGTATAGTTTTAGAAATCCAATGGTTTATTTATTTTTTCTCATTGTTTTTTTACTAGTTTTCTTTGCAAACGTTTCAGATAATGTCTCAATTGGAGGTTCAATAGGTAATGTTTACAGAAATGCACCAAATGTCATAACTACCTTTTCAATAATTATGACTCTTTTTGGATTATTGTTTGCCGCTGCATTTTTCAATAATTCTGCTTTAAGAGATCACAAAAATAATTTTCAAGAAATTATTTTTTCTAAGCCCATAGATAAGTTTGGATATTTTATGGGTAAGTTTTCAGCCTCCTTACTGCTCTCTACCATTCCTTTAACTGGAGTTTTTTTCGCGGTTATAATTGGATCAAAAATTGCTCCATTAATGGGTTGGATTGAGCCTGAAAGATATGGCCCATTATATTTTCAGACTTTCGTTTCTAATTATTTTATTTTTATTCTTCCAAATATGTTTATTGGAGGGGCAATAATTTATTCTTTAGCTCAACAATTTAAAAATACTACAGTCTCGTTTGTTGGAGCAATGTTGATTTTAGTTGGGTATTCAATAGCAGGAGAATTAACTTCAGATATTGATAATGAGAAAATTGCAGCTCTAGTTGATACTTTTGGAATCGGGACTTATAACATTACTTCTAAATATTATACCCCACTTGAGAAAAATACTCTAAATCCCTCATTATCAGGATTACTTTTATATAATAGAATTATTTGGATTGGTCTCGCCTCTCTAATATTATTGGCTTCATATTCAAGATTTACTTTTTCTACTAAAAAAACCAAAAAGAATAAGATTAAAGCTGAAACCGTAAATAATGAATTACTAGTTTCTGTAAAATCACTTCCAGAATCTGAGATAAGTAAAGACTCTATGTTTACTCATTTTAAAAGTTTTTTTAAACTCAACATGAGTAGCGTATTTAAACATGTAACTTTTAAAATATTATTTGTCTTTAGTATTATTCAACTAATCGCAGGACTAGCTTCAGGTTATGAATATTTTGGTCTCAAATCATATCCTCTTACCAACTTAATGATTGATCAAATTAGTGGTTCTTCGGGCTTATTTATAATCATCATTTTAGTCTTTTTTAGTGGGGAATTGGTTTGGAGGGATCGTGATGTACAAATAAATGAGGTCATTGACTCAACTCCCCATTCTTCATTAGTCCCACTTTTCTCAAAAGCTTTATCACTACTTTCTTTATCTATATTAATTCATTTTGCCCTTGTTTTTGTAACTATAATTTATCAATTAGTAATGGGCTATACTGAGATTGAATTTGCTTTATATCTCAAAGACTTTATGTATAATTTATTTCCTTTTTACTTTACTACATGTGCATCTGTTGTTGCAATTCAAGTGATTGTGAATAATAAATATATAGGTTATGTCGTGTCAGTCATTGTCCTATTAGTCTTGGATATCATATTGGTAGTTTTAGACATAAGTTCTAATATGATTTCATTTGCCGCGACTCCATATATGATATATTCTGATTTAAATGGTTTTGGGCCAAGCAATATAGGAGTCTTTTGGTTTAGTGTTTACTGGATGTTATTTGCCATGTTTTTATTTACTTTATCAGGATTTATTTGGAATAGGGGTACAGTAAAAAATTTTATAGAACGACTTAATGGTTTTAAGAGTAATACCAGTAGGCCTTATGTAATTATAGTTTCCTTAATAGGAGTGTTTTGGATAACTGTATCTTTTTTTGTGTATTATAATTCTCAGATATTAAACACATATAATTCAATCGATAGATCGGAAGAATTGGCTGTTTCTTATGAGAACATCTACAAAAAATTTAATACTCTTCCTCTTCCTAAAATAATTGAGGCAAAATACAATATTGATATTTTTCCAAAAAAGAAAAGTGCTGATGTATTAGCCCTGCTAACTGTTATAAATGACAGTAAAAAACCAATTGATAGTATTCTTTTAAACGTAAACAAACAATGGGATCTGACTTTTGATTTCCCTAATGCATCCATAATTAGTAAAGATGATGATCATGGTGTTCATTTTTATGGTATTAATCCTCCTATGCTTCCAGGTGACACATTGATTTTGAAAATCAATAATAAGTTTGAAACTAAAGGCTTTTCTAATGGTGGTGAGACAACTAGTATAGTTAAAAATGGTTCTTTTTTAAATAATTTTGAAATTTTGGCTGACGTAGGTTATAATTCAAATAAAGAATTAAGTGATAAAAATAAAAGAACTAAGTCTGGTTTACCTTCAAAGGAACGAATGCCAGAATTAGAAATTGATTGTGGTGTGAATTGTAACAAAAACTACTTAACGAATGGTTTTTCAGATTATATTAATGTAGAAACTATAATTTCTACAAGTAGTGACCAAATCGCGATAGCTCCCGGATCATTAATTAAAGAGTGGGTTCAAGATGAAAGAAAATATTATCAGTATAAAGTTGATCATCCATCTCAAAACTTTTATTCTTTTATATCAGCAGATTATAAAATAGCTAAACGAAAATGGAATGAAATCGATATTGAGATTTATTACGATTCAAAACATTCCGTAAATATTGAAATGATGCTAGATGCTGTTGAGAGATCTCTTGAGTATTACACTGAAAATTTTGGACCCTATTACCATAAGCAATGTAGAATAATTGAATTTCCAAGATTTTCTAATTTCGCACAAGCTTTTCCTGGAACCATGCCTTATTCTGAATCGTTTGGTTTTATAATTGACCTTGAAGATGAAGAGGATAATAATGTGATTGATGCTGTAATTGCCCATGAAATGGCACATCAATGGTGGGCTCACCAAGTAGTTGGAGCAGATATGCAAGGTGGTACTCTTTTAAGCGAGGCCTTTTCAGAATATTCATCTTTAATGACTCTCAAGAAAATGGCAAAAACACCAATGAAAATGCGGGAAATGTTAAAATATGATCACGATAGATATTTAAGGGGCAGGTCTGGTGAACGTGAAAAGGAATTACCTCTATATAAAGTAGAAAACCAAAGCTATATTCATTACGGAAAAGGGAGCGTTATTCTTTACGCTTTACAAGATTACATAGGAGAAGATAAAGTCAATAGTTCAATGAAAGATTTTTTAGAGAAGTACAGGTATAAAACTCCTTATCCAACCTCATTAGATTTTTTAGATATATTAGAATCAAAAATCCCAGATTCTTTGAATTATTTAATTGATGATTGGTTTAAAGAAATCACCCTTTATGATAATAGATTAAAAACAGCTACCGCAAAAAAACTAGAAAATGGGAAATATGAAGTTAAAATTGAAATTGCTGCATCAAAAATAAAGGCTGACTCTTTAGGTAATGAAATAGCAGTAACTTTAAATGAATGGATTGATATAGGTGTCTTTTCAGATATGGATGAAAAAGAGCTTATTTATCAAAAAAGAGTTAGGGTAAATGATACTTTGATGAATTTTTCTATGGTAGTCGATTCATTACCATTAAAGGCAGGTATTGACCCTAGACATATTTTAATTGATAGAGTATTTGATGATAACATAAAAACAGTTAATATCCAATAGTTTTTTTATAACTAATGGTTTTAGACTTTATTCAACAATTTAATTTGCTGACACATAGAATTTCTTTAAATTAAAAGTTAAAAAATATTGTTATGAAATTAATCCCTTTTACACTTTTGATTATACTAACCCATACAGCTGTTATGGGTCAACAAATTATCTCTCTCTGGCCTGAAGGTATTCCCAATCAAAACGTTTCCAAGGAAGAAGAAAAAATAATACACACTAATATTGTCAAAATAGAAAACATTCAGGCGCCCTCCCTAGAAGTTTATCTTCCTTCAAAAGCTAATCATACCGGAAAAGCAGTGGTCATTTGTCCCGGAGGAGGATATAGATTTCTTGCCTATGACTGGGAGGGTACGGATATTGCAAAATGGTTTAATTCAAAAGGAATTGCAGCTTTTGTTCTTAAATATCGACTCCCAACATCACCCACCTTAATAAATCCCCAATGGGCACCCTTGCAAGATGCACAACGCGCAATCCGTATTGTGCGTCAAAATGCAGAACAATGGAATATTGATGGTTCTCAAATTGGCGTTATGGGTTTTTCAGCAGGAGGTCATCTGGCTTCCACTTTAGGCACGCACTATAATGAAGACACCTTAAAAGGAATTAATACCGATCCCATCAATTCAATAAGTGCTCGCCCTGATTTTATGATGCTTATTTATCCAGTTATTACCTTTGATAAAAAATATTATCATGGTGGATCAAAAAATGCACTTGTTGGTGAAAATGCTAAGCAAGAAACCGTTGATTATTTTTCCAATAACCTTCAAGTTACTAAAGACACACCTTCTACGTTCTTAGTTCATACTGCAGATGATAAAGCAGTCCCTGTAGCAAACAGCATATTGTTTTATGAAGCTTTAATAAAACAAAAAGTCCCTGCTGAGATGCATTTGTACCCCGAAGGTGGACATGGGTATTCTTTTGCAATTGGAAAGGGTCGCCTTGAAGGATGGACCGATCGTTTATATGAGTGGATTCGTGAATTAGAATGATAAAATAGTAAGGATTTTTCAGTTCAGTAAATTATCCTAAAATTAAAGAGGTAAGTATCTTAGTCAAAGAGACGCTAGCCTAAAAAAACTTCAAAAGAATATTAGATAAGGGTAATGGTGCTCAGCAATAGAGTTGAGTTAGACCATTACATTAATAATTAAAGATGATACATTATAGTAGACACACTATAAATTTTTGCTAAATGATTCAATACGTGCGTTGAACTCAATTTTCATTTTTTCGTCTATTAGACCTATTTTAGAATCAAAATTTTGATAAAAATTTGGAAGGGAAAAACTAGGAATATCTAATTGACCACCTTTTGAAATCCTATCATGTGCCATTTTAAGAACAGTAATTGCTCCTCTTGCTCCATCGGAGGTAGCTAGTAAAAACATCGGTTTGTTGAACCAAACTATTTTTTCAACTCTTGAAATCCAATCAAAGATATTTTTGAAAGCGGCAGTATAAGCCCCATTATGCTCAGCAAAAGAAATTATAATCCCATCAGCAGAACTCAATGTCTTTTTGAACTTAAATGCTTGTTTTGGAATACCGAATTCATTTTCATAATCCACACTGTAAATCGGCATTTCAAAATCATTTAGATCTAATAAATTAACTTCAGCATCTTCAATTTGTTTTGCTGCAAAATTCGCTAAAATTTTATTAATGGATTTCTTTGATGAACTAGCACCAAAAGCAATAATTTTTTTCATCACGGTTAATTTTAATTTTAACAAAAATACGTGTAAACTTTTTACACTTGTAATATGGTTAAGCTAATTATTGAAGATTGACTAATTCTAATTAAAGAAAATATAATAATAAATAATTAACGAAAGAATGTCAGTAAATAGAACCAAAATACAGCGAATACTTTAGTAAATTTATTGGGGCTCGTATTTTGGTCACCCTACAATTTTTAATAATATCAAAAAGTCTATTTTTTTATCATTTTCACCTCATTTTATCACTTTTTAAGCATTTTTTACTCATTTTTGATCAATTATGAGTCATTTCAACTATTTTTTAAAATTATTTTTTAAGACTTTACGAAGACATTTCACTTGCTTTAAATAGTTTTAATTACTTTTCACTTAAATAAATTAAAAATGAAAAATATTGTAATTACTTTATTAATAACGGGGACTTATCTTTTAAATGCTCAAGAAGAATTAGGATTTCAGATTCCTAAGAAAGAGCTATTGGATCTAATAGATGTTGATTTAGCTCCAACTGTATTACGAAACACGAAAAACACTGTTATGGTGCTTTTATCGCGTTCTACTTTCAAAAGTATAGCTGATTTATCAAGAAAGGAACTCCGCATTGCAGGGCTTCGAGTGGATCCAAAACGTTTTATTGGAAGTAGAACTACCTATTATAATAAAGTTGAATTAGTAGATTTTGAGAAAGGAGAGACACCTTTGCTTGTAGATGGACTTCCAAATAAACCTCAATTGACAAACTTTATCTGGTCACCAGATGAAAAAATGATTGCAATGACTCACACTTCAGATTCAAGTGTTGAGCTTTGGATTTTAGATGTTACTACTAGAAAAGCAAAAAAACTGAGTTCCCAACCAATTAATGCAACTATGGGGAATAGTATAAATTGGTTCAAAAGTAGTAAAGAGTTGTTAGTGAAATTAATACCTAAAGACAGAAAGGATATTATTGATCAATCTGTAGTTGTTCCAACGGGTCCAAAAGTCACTGAAAATAATGGAGAAAAAGCTCAAAACCGAACATATCAAGATCTGATTAAGAATCCTACAGATGCTAAAAATTTCACTCAACTGAGTAGATCAGAAATTTATAAGATTGATCTGAATGGCAATAAAAATCATTTTTTAGACGCACGGATGTATAGAGATATAAGTGTGTCTCCAGATGGAAAATACGTAATGGTATCGTTTGTAAAGGAACCTTTTTCTTATCTAGTTCCTTATTATCGTTTCCCAACTGAAACTCGTGTATATGATTTGGATGCACAATTGATTAAATTAATATCTGATAATCCACTTCAGGAGGTCCTTCCAAAAGGATTTATGGCGGTAAGTACCAATAAACGAGACATAGGATGGCGCAAAGATAAGCCTTCTACTATTTATTATGTGGAGGCACTAGACAAAGGGAACCCTGAAATTAAAGTTCCTTATAGAGATGCATTGTATGAGTGGGAAGCTCCTTTTGGCCAAAAGTCAATTTTATTGACAAAAACAATAAACCGATACGCTGGTATAATTTGGGGGAACGATTTTAATGCAATTATCTATGACAGATGGTGGAATAGTCGGAATTCAAAAACATATATATTCTCACCCTCTAAGCCTAATATTCCAGCTAGAGTTATTGTTGATCGGAATTATCAAGACAGATATAGTGATCCAGGTGACTTTGTCACTCGAAAGGGAAAGTACGATGAAAACATCTTGGCCTTAGATGGAAATAACGCTTTTCTTTTGGGTGATGGTTTTTCTGAAAAAGGGCAATTTCCATTTTTGGATCAGATTAATTTGAAATCAAATAAAAAAAATCGCACCTATCAATCGACCTATACAGATAAATTTGAACAGCTTTATGATTATGACATTATTGAAAAAAAATTGAGTATTCGAATCGAATCTAAAAATGAATACCCAAATTATTTCACGAGAAGTATTGATAAAACAAATACACTAAAACAACAAACCTTTTTTAAAAACCCATTTAAAAATCTTGAAAATGTTGGGAAAGAACTCATTTCATATAAACGGAAAGATGGACTAGATTTAAGTGGAATTCTTTATACTCCAGAAGGTTTTGATAAAAATAATCCAAAACAATTACCCATGATTTTATGGGCGTATCCAAGAGAATATAAAGATAAATCTAGTGCTGCTCAAAAAATAAATAATCCCAATCGATTTTTATATCCAAGTTGGGGTTCTCCCATTTATTGGGTAACACAGGGGTATCTCGTTTTAGATCGAGCTACTTTCCCAATTATCGGAGAAGGAACGGATGAACCTAATGACAGTTTTCGGACACAATTAGTTGCCAATGCAGAAGCTGCGATTAATGCTGTTGTTGAGAAAGGGTATGCTGATAGAAATAGAATAGCTGTCGGCG
This sequence comes from uncultured Flavobacteriaceae bacterium, assembly GCA_905480425.1. GTDB lineage: Bacteria > Bacteroidota > Bacteroidia > Flavobacteriales > Flavobacteriaceae > MS024-2A. The sequence goes on from CAJQQG010000013.1 coordinate 64,079, forward strand.
GACATAGTTATGGAGCATTTATGGTAGCTAATTTGCTTAGCCATTCTGATTTATTTGCTGCAGGAATAGCAAGAAGTGGTGCTTATAACAGAACATTAACACCATTTGGTTTTCAAAGTGAATCTAGATCTTATTGGGAAGCCCCAGAAGTATATTATACTATGTCACCTTTTATGCATGCTGATAAAATGAAAACTCCATTATTATTAGTTCATGGTGAAGCAGACAATAATTCAGGAACTTACCCTTTACAGAGTGAGCGATATTATAATGCTCTAAAAGGTCTTGGAGCGACAACAAGATTAGTTATGTTTCCAAAAGAAAGCCACGGATATAGAGCGAAAGAAACAATTCTTCATCTCATTTGGGAACAAGATCAATGGTTAGAAAAATACGTTAAAAACAGAAAACCTTTTTTAAAATTAACAAAAATCAAACCTAAGGGATAGTCTTTCCCCCATGTGAACTTTTAGCCATAAGTCAAGCTATGCATTTCAAGAAAAAAAATAAAGATGGGAGACAACAAGAAGAAATGCATCACACTAAAGAATACTGTTATTGATAATTTTTTATTAATTAAACTTATGGACTTTTGATCATAAAGTTAAAATCATCTTCTTTTAGTTTTAAAATAATATTTTCATCTTGCTTTATTCCTTCAATTTTAGGCATGAGTAATTCAAATAGATTGCTAATTTGATGGTGATCAGTTTTTGTTTTAGGGTCAGGCATATAGATCAATCCTTTAAAAACACTTTCTTTAAATATTAATTGAACTTCGAAAAAATAAAAATTTTCTGGGGGTATATATTTTGACCAATTAATTTCTTTGAAATAATATTTATAGTTTTTAATTGAGAATTGATAAGGAGATATATCGATATTAATTGTCCCAACGAAAAAAGCACTTAGATCAAGTCCTCTTTTTTTGAAAAATGGCATCTGTAGTCTTAATGTTCCCTTTGGATATCTAATATCATTTCCTTTCCCAGAAGCCACTCCATGTCCAGAGATTACTTTACCAGTAATTGAAATCATAATCTACAAATTTGCACCACCATCTATGGCTAATGCTGTCCCAGTAACAAAAGAAGCTTCATCTGAGGCTAGCCAACAGATTGCATTTACGACCTCTGTTGCAGTTCCTAGACGCCCTATGGGGTGCATTGCAATTGCATGCTTCAATTTTTTTTCTGTATCGAAGGCTCTGTCGGCCATTGGTGTTTCAATTACAGCAGGGCAAACTGCATTTATTCTGATATTTTCTTTTGCATATTCCAGTGCGGATGCTTTAGTCATACCCACAACTCCAAATTTTGATGCATGATATCCAATTCCAGCACCTCCTGCTTGAAGACCAGCCAAAGACGATACATTAATAATCACTCCTTTTCCTCTTTTTAGCATTTCTGGAATTTGATATTTCATTGAAATCCATACTCCTTTGAGATTAATAGCAATAACATCATCCCATACAGATTCGTCGTAATCTGCAGTTTTAACCCCAGGAGTTCCTTCAATTCCGGCATTGTTTACTGCAATATCTATACCACCAAAGTGTTTAACTCCTTCTTTAACTACATTTTGAATATCTCTAGGTTTACTGAAATCAGCTTTTATAAATAAAGCTTCACCGCCATTTTTTTTTATTCTTCGGACTAAGTCCAAGTTTAAATCCGCATTCCTTGATGATAAAATTATTTTAGCTCCTTGTTCAGCAAATGTTATTGCGACTTTTTCACCAATTCCAGAACTTGTACCACTAACTAAAACCACTTTATTTTGAAATCTTTGATTCATTTTTTATTTTTAATCATTATTTTTTCCAATTCTTCCAAAGATTTATTTTTGGTTTCTGGCATCATTTTCCAAACGAAAAGTAGTTGAAATACCATTATAATGGTAAAAATCGCAAAGGTAATTCCTCCACCCAAAGTACTTGTGACAAAAGGAAAAACTGCAGCAATAAAAGCAGCAAATACCCAGTGTGTTCCACTTCCAAGGGAATTTCCATAGGAACGAACATTGTTAGGAAATATTTCTGAGATAAAAACCCAAATGACGGCACCTTGTCCAACTGCATGCGAAGCTATAAAGGCAAATATTAAAACGGGAATTAATAAAGTCCCTTCACCAAATCCAGTATAAAAAGTCAACGATATAAGACCTAGAGAGATAATATAGCCAAAAGAACAAATGTACATCAAGAATTTTCGTCCCATCCGATCAATCAAAAATATACCGATAAGGGTTGCTATTAAATTTATGAATCCAACTCCAACAGATGACAATAGTGAAGCACTTTCTCCCATTCCAGTTTCTGCAAAAATTCTTGGAGAATAGTAAATTACAGCGTTAATTCCAGAAAGCTGATTAAAAAAGGCAATTAAAAAAGCGAGTGAAATAGGAAGATTAAATTTGCCAGAAAAAAATTCTTTAAGCCCACCTCCTGATTCCCCATTCTCTTTACTTAATTGAATTAAAATAATATTATTTTCAACTTCACTTGGATCTATTTCTTTCAAAACACTTTTTGCTTCTTCAATTAATCCTTTTTTTAAAATCAACCATCTTGGACTGCGAGGAACAAATAAAATCAAAATTAGGAAGAGAGCAGCCGGGATTATTTCGATTCCTAACATTATCCTCCAATTTCCGTCACTAGCACCACCAATAAAATAATTTGACAGATAGGAAATTAAAATTCCAAGAACTATATTGAATTGAAAAAGTGCTGTAAGTTGACCTCTTTTATTTGTAGGGGATATTTCTGAAATATACATGGGTGCAACAACTGATGAAGCTCCAACGGCAAGACCACCAATAAATCTAAAAAACATTAAAGAATAAACTTCTGGAGAAAATGCTGAACCAATCGCAGAAATAAGAAATAGAATTGCGACGATTAATAATGTTTTTTTTCTTCCAAAAGCTTCAGAGGGAAAGCCTCCAAGAAGGGCACCTATAATAGTACCATACAAAGCCATTGCAACTGTTTGACCAATCATAGTATCACTTAAATTCCAAAGATTTTGAATTTCTTGTTCAGCTCCTGAAATAACTGCCGTGTCAAATCCAAAGATAAACCCTCCAAAAGCGACAATTACAGACCACAAAATTATCTTATTATAATTCATATAATTTATTATAGTTTCTCATAAATATATAAAATGAATTAAAACTTATATTACATATGGAATAATATTCTTAATTAGAAGAATAGATCTATGATTAATAACACTCAAATATAATTAATCCTCAAGCTTACTAAAGATTTTAAAGCTTAGTGATTACATAGGCCCTTGTAAATATTGAAAGAATTTTATAAAACTGCATAAAACCCAAAGAATAGCATATTTAATGAATTAAAAATTTTCAAGAAGCTATATGTCATTACATTTAGATATTATTAACTAAATTTTTTAAAATGAAAAAATTAATACTATGTGTAGTACTTGCAGGGTCTTTAGTTTCATGCCAAGCTCCAGCTGAAAAAGAATCTGAACATTCCCACGAATCAACCGTTATTGGATACGAATTTAGTGATGAAGGTGAAAAACAAAATCTAATTGCTGGAGACGTTTCTATAATTGATACTTATATGGAATTTATTCAGGCACACAACGACCGAGATATTGATAAAATTATGGACATGGTTCAAGATTCGATTTTAATTAAGACTCAAGATGCTCAAGAATTAAAAGGAAAGTCAATCCATAGAGAAGTTTTGGAAAAGTGGTTTCCAGAAAGTAATCCGATGTGGACTGTAAGGTGGATGGCCACTAATACTGTTGAAGTTAAAGATGGAGAAAACAGACATTGGTTGACAACAGGCATCGAAATTACCGAGACGCTTGATGAAAAAGAAAGAAAAAGAGAGCAAATCCTTGATGTTAATTTTGTCGGTAAAATGATTAAAGAGGTAAGTATTTACGAAAGATCAAAACCTATAGAATAACCATATTCTAAAAACCCTCCTGATTGGAGGGTTTTTTTAATTAAAGCCAACGATATTCTGTAATTTTAATTCTAAAGGCTTACACATACATTAATTCTCATAACAACCAGAATTAGCATCTAAATCTTATTCTAAGCGCACATTTCCTAATCCAACATCAACACCCTTTTTTGCTTTTATAATCAAAGCAGATGTTATTTTAGACATGTTTATTCCTAATTTCTCAAAAGAGCTTAAACTAATTCTATACTCTTTCCAGTCTCCACTTATTTTAATATCTAGTGTTTTATCACAGCTTCCATCGAAATCGCATTGGCCAATTTGTATAACAGCATCAGAACCAGTAAATGTTTTTGCTGTAAAAGCTAATTTCATTGCACCATTTGACTGACGAGCCATATCATTTGGTTTCTCTGAAGAAATACGAAAATAATCTCCATCGGATTTAGTCCAATTAATACGTAATGCATCTTCTTGCGCCATATGATCTGTTTTACTTATTATAAGTCCACCGACAGATGATGGGAAGCTTGCTATTTGTTTTATTAAATCTCCAGAACTTAGCCATAAGCTCCATGGTGCAATTGTAGAACCCATATTGAAGAATTTCCCTGATGAGGCTACTACGCTATTCTCTAGTCCTGATTTTTCAGATAACACATCAAGATTTTCTGTACTAGCGTAACTAAGTCCGTACCCTAATTTAAATAGCGCTTTATTTTTTTCTGAAACTACGGCGCTAGATGGCCATGTAAATGACAATCTTCCCACAAAATCATATGATGGATCTTTCTGAAATAATAGGTCAGAAATCCCACCACCCTCACTTCCGGGTAACCATGCGGCAACAAATGCATCAGAATTATTAATCTCTGGATTGGTCCAGATTGGACGTCCCGATAGGAAAACTGAAACTACAGGAATCCCTTTGTTTTTATAGGCAGCTAATTTGTTAACGTCAAACCCGTTAGGAACAAAATCTAAGTTCTCACGATCTCCTTGAAATTCTGCATAAGGATCTTCTCCATATAAAGCAATCACAACATCTGCTTTTATAGAAGTATCACCATTTGGAGAGAAAATTACTTTTCCACCAGCTTGATTAACTACTTCTTCAATGCCTTGAAGGATAGATTCTCCATTTGGAAATTCATCGTTGGCATGGCCAGTTCCCTGCCAAGAAAGTGTCCATCCACCACTAGCTTTAGAAATACTTTCAGCACCATCTCCAACAACTAGTATTGTTTTAGAAGCATTAATGGGTAATACTTGGTTATTGTTTTTAAGTAGAACCATCGATTCTCTTACTGCTTGTCTTGCGATGGATCTATTTTCTGGTAATCCCAAAAAGTCTTCTTTTCCAGCATTTTTACGGCTACTTGGCGCCCCTTTTTCAAAAATACCTGATGCTAGTTTTACTCTAATAATACGTCGAACGGCGTCGTCTAAACGTTCCATAGAAATAATTCCGTCTTTTACTTGTTGCAAAGTGCTTGCGTATAATCCTTTCCAGCTATCTGGTGCCATATACATATCCAACCCTGCATTTAACGATTGTGCACAATCTGTGTTGGTACATCCTGGTACTTGACCATGACCATTCCAGTCGCCAATTACAAATCCATTAAACCCCATTTTTCCTTTTAATACATCGGTTAGTAATTCTTTATCACCGTGAAGCTTTCTCCCTTGCCAACTTGAAAATGAAGCCATAACTGTTTGTACACCAGCAGGAATAGCACTGTAATACCCTGCAGCATGAACATTAATTAACTCTTCTTCACTAATCAAAGCATCCCCTTGATCGACTCCGTTTTGGGTTGCACCATCAGATAAAAAATGTTTAGCACTTGAAATTACTTTTCCATCACCCATAAAATCAGCTCCACCAAAATTTCCTTGTAAGCCAATTACAATACGATTTCCATAAGACTTAACAATATCAGGGTTTTCAGAAAATCCTTCATAACTTCTTCCCCATCTTAAATCCTGAGGTACCGCAAGGGTAGGGGCAAAAGTCCAATCATGTCCAGATACAGTTAATTCATGTGCAGTAATACTTGCAATTTTTTCAATTAAATCAGGGTTATTCATTGCGCCTAAACCAATGTTATGAGGGAAAATTATAGCACCTTTTAAATTTGCATGCCCATGCACAGCGTCAATTCCCCAAATAATAGGTATGGCTATTTCAACACCCTGGTTATCGATTGAAGCATTGTAGTATCTGTCAGCCATTTCAATCCATTTTTTTGTGTCAGCATATGGAAGAGGGCCCGGAGCAGAATTTCCTCCACTCAATACAGAGCCCAGTCGATATTCTTTTACTTCTTCAGGAGTTACAGAATCACTATCTGCCTGAATAACTTGTCCTACTTTTTGTTCTAAGGTTAGTTTGGGAAGTATTTCATCAATTTGAGCTTCAATAGAGGAGTCTAAGGGTAGTGGCTCTATAGCTGGCCATAAATTTTTCCCTTTTATTTCTTTTGATTGATTACAACCAAAAAAAATAATGGATATTAAAAACAACCCAAATTTAAAATACCGCAGTGATTTAATGTTTTGTTTTTTATGATTTTTAGTCTGGAACATAAGAAATTTTTAATGTTTGATGAAAATGCTAAAAGTATGGTTTAGACTTTACAAGTGTTTGCGCCAAAAAATCTATAAATAATACACATTCCTGAAAATGCATTGAACAATAAAATACCACCAATAATAGATTGTATAATTGCGAATGGATTATTTTGATAAATAAATGGAGCGGGTAATAAAAAAATAGGCACAATTAATCTAACTAGCCTCTCAGCTTTGTTTTGGTTTGTGACTATAAACGTCATTTTAAAAAATTTAATTAATAAAATTCAAATATAATAAATCTTAGCACTTATTGAAGATGAATATGCCTTTGGCTTAAAAGAAAACACCACTGACTTGGAGTATTTGAATTAGATCCTAAATAATAAAACCATACAAAGGAAAATTTCTAGTTAATCAATCCCTACAAATCTTCAAATAATCAAATTAGAGAAAACATTTAGGGATCAATGTATGCAATTTCACATTGGTTGAAGTTTAGATTTTTCTCATTATTAAAATAATTAAAAAGTATAAAATATTGGGGGATGCAGTAATCTTTAAGTACTTAATTTTTTTTTAAACTTTATTTGATTATTAATTTAGTAATTATTTAAAATCGGATAATGAATCATAATTGCCTTTTTAACAAGAAATACCAGATAAGGTTAAATCGATATTTGTAAATGGCAAAAAATTAATAAAGTTTGAATTTTTGAAAATTTAAAAATATTTTCGAAAGAAGAAAAAAATAAAAATTGAATTTTAAAGAAGTTTTACAAATAATAGTAGCTGTTGGAGTAGCTGTAATCTTATTCATATATTTGAAAAAATAATCGTATTGTGCTTAGATACATAATTCTTATATCGTTTATTACTCATTTTTCACTCTCACAAGATAGTGGTCAGCTTAGGGATTCAATTATAAAATATAAACACATTAACCCAAGTCTTGCACTTGAATTTGGCTTAGAGTTTAATGATCTGATTTTAAACAGAAAACCTGATATTGAGATTCAACAAGTTTTAGGAGCTATGGGAGAAATTCTCAGTACCATGGGATTACATGCAACTGCACTGGATTATCTAAATCGATCAATAAAAATTTACGAAACCCTCCCACAAAAAGAAAGAAAATTCCCTGAAATAGGTCAACCTCCAGGGGTATTACTTGTTATTGGGAACATTTATTTTAGTAATAGAGAATACGATAAGGCAGATGAAATTTTTACACAAACTATAAGCCTGTATGAAAAAATATCAGATCAAGAAGCTAAATTTTTTGGTATTAATACAGCGAAATCAAATCGTGCATTAATTCAACAAATAAAAGGAAATTACAATGCAGCAGAAAAGATTTTTAGAGATGTTTATGAACGAAGAAAAGAATATGGTAAGGTTGAAGATATCTTATATTCTATGAATAATATCTTAACAGTTTTATTATTAAAAAATGAAACTCTAAGTGCTCAAGATATTTTAGTTTCTTCAGAGAATATTTACCAAGAAGAAATCCAATCAGGTAATAATAATCTCATTCTAAAAAGGAATATGGGCTATGAATATTTTTCTTTCGCCGCATTCATGCAGTCTAAAAAACAATTTAAAAAAGCTATTTTTTACCTTAATAAATCCAAAAAGTTTCTTAAAGATTTTCCCACCGACAATGTCCAAATCGGATCAAGGTTAGCTGAATGTTACCTTGGGCTAAATAAACTTGTAGAAGCTGAAAATATTGCAATAAAGAATCTTGAATTTAAAAATCTAATTGAAAAAGAAAAAAGATATAATTATAAGGTTCTTGAAAAGATATATAAACGAAAGGGTTTAAATTCTAAACTTTTAGACGTTAAAGATTCACTTATATTAATGACATCAGGATTAACATCAATAAAAACCTTAAAAACCTTAAATAACTTAGAAACTGAAATTCAATTGGCGAGTTCAGCAAGACTATTAAATGAAAGTAAAATTAAATACAACACATATTTATTTATTTTAATTATTTGCTCTATCATTTTATTTTTTTCACTAGTGACTATAAGAATCAATTTTAATCTTCAAAAGGAAAAAGCAAGACACATGTCTGAAGAGCTGGATGAAAAAAATAGAGAACTTGTGAGTAAGGCTAATTTTATATTACAGAGAAACGAATACTTAAAAAAAATCAAGACAAAACTTGAATCATCTGATAGCTCAATTGATAGTTTACAATCAGCGTCATATGAGTTAAACTCTGTTATTAATTCAGAAAAAATATACAAGGATTTTGATAATATGTTTGTAAATGTTTACCCAGAATTTTATAAAAAACTCGGTGAAATCAATTCATTTACACCTACAGACTTAAGATTGGCATCCTTTTTAAAAATGAATCATACAAATAATGAAATTGCTATCATTACTGGTGTTTCCATGAGAACTATTGAAAGTCAACGTTACAGGCTTTCTAAAAAATTGAATTTAGAAAAGGATCAATCATTAAATTCATTTTTACTTTCAATCTAATACTTATTATAATTAATTAGTGGTTAAGTACTCAAATAATCTATTTTGTTACTTAATAAGTCATTTTTATTACTTCAATCTTACTGCATTCACCTTTTTCTACTACTTTAAAAATACTGCACTCCTATTTAATTACTTTAATAGTTAGCAATTTTGTTCCATATATTTTTTGAGCGTTTATGGAAATTAAAAAGTTTGAATTAAAATTTGCTAAAGTTTATCCTGACTTTACGAAGAGACTTGTGAAAGTTTCGAATGACTTATCTCCACAGGAGATTAAAGTATGCATGTTTGTCAAGATGAGTTTTTCTAACACTCAAATTCAAGAGTATCTAAAAATTTCAAAAAGCTCCTTAGCTAACTTAAGATCAAGTATAAGAAAAAAACTCAAGCTCAAAAGAAATGAAAGTCTTACTAATAAAATATTAGCTCTGTAAATGATCAAATTAGAGAAGTCATATTTTTTGATAAAAGCATTGTTAAATAAAACTGCAACTAATTCAGCTTACCAGAGGAAATGGTTTATGGAAGTTTCTGATAGTATTTGTTCCAAATTAATATCAAGTATAAGGCTTAAGAAAGGACATAGTCGAAATGTAACTTTAACGAATTTTATTTTATGCCTTTAATCAGAAATATATTTCATTGTAAATCAAAAAACAGGATTCTTTTTTGTCTACTATTTTTTATTATTTCAAGCTTTAGTCTGTCAGCACAAACCTCTCCTACAGTTATTTTAACTGATACCGATGATGATAATATATTAGCAGCATCAGACACAGTAACCATTACAGCTGCCTTTAGTAAGGCAATGATAGCTACACCTACTATTTCAATTACAGGGGCTGTAACCGATGTTGCAATGACTTTATCTTCTAATGAACATCGTAATTATAATCTTCTCGATAGGAGTGGTGATGGTTCTTATAATAATTCAACAAGTTATTATCGTATTGAACCTCGTATAGCCACAAATTATGATGGCAGCTATTATGCACGTAGGACCAACGGGATAACTTATATCTATAAAAATAATTCGTTAGAGAAAACAGGTGATTTTGATGTTGAAATTGGAGCTAATGCAACTGATGATGTCGATGACACTAGAAGTATGATGGAGTTTAGTTCAAATGGACAAACTTTAGCCTACACTAGTGCGCGATCAAATGTAAATCAAAAATCCAAAAACCTGTACTATTATGACAGAGATAGTAGTGGCAATTGGACCAAAAATTCTTTACCAACCCCAAATGGCAGGAAGAGTTCTAATTATCGAACTTTTGATTTGTCGTCTGACGGGAAAACAATTGTAACTCAACGACATACTGATACCGGTTCGGGTGATGGTAAATTTGAAATAGTTATTTTTCAAAGAAGCTTAACAAATGAAACTTTTTCTGAAACTACAAGCTTTACTTTAAGCAAGAAAGTTAGTAGAATATGGTATAATGAAAATAATGGTAGAATTATTACGTGGGTTAAAGAAGCATTTGACAGAAATTGGCAAAGTGGTGGATTAGAACTTTATGAATTAATTGGTAGCACCTATACCAGTCAGGGATTTATTTGGGAAGGTTGGTATCTTTTCTCTGGGAGTAGTTTATTGGAATATGCGGACAGAGTTGGTGATATTGATTTTAATAATGACTTAACTCTTTTTGTTATCGGGAACCCATATCATGATGAAGGTAGCAGGGATAGAAATGGGCAAGTAGGAATCTATTCTCTATCAGACACAACATCACAAGTTACCGAATTACAGATAATTGTAGGAGATGATGATAAAAAGATTGGTGATGATGACTTAGGTGAGATTCAAGATTCTCAAGGTTATGATTATTTTGGAGATAGGATAGATGTATCTGATAATGGAAATGTTTTTGCAGTAAGTGGTGGAAATAGATCAAAGCTTTATACATACACTAAAATCAATGGTTCATTTGTCCAACAATCTAAATTTGAATATCCTGAAAGTTATCTTGAACAATTTGAAGCATCTGGACCAGATGGCGCACTAAGAGAAGGAATGATTGATAAAATAGCTCTTCAAGGTGATGGTGAGAGTGCAATTGTTGGGGGATTTCCATCTGGATACAATCGGGGGGGTGGTAACAATGGTAAATTAAATGGTTATACTAGCAATGTATACACAAATATTTATTCATACAATTGGGATGTAGATAGCGGAACTACACCGCCTGATGGAGATTATTTTGCTACAGTTGCTGGAACAGCCTCCGCAACTTCAATTGCTTATTCAGGAACAGACAGTGTCACTTTTACTTTAGATACTACAGCACCAACGGTAACCTTAACTGATACTGATAGTGACAATTTAGTTTCTATTTCTGAGGTAGTAACTATTACCGCTGGCTTCTCTGAAGCCATGACCGCTACTCCTACAATATCTATTACAGGAATTGTTACTAATGTAATTATGACTCCTGTATCAGG